>CAMONF010000154.1 GCA_946620335.1 uncultured Clostridia bacterium | reverse complement strand
GATCGCCGACGCGGCGAAGGAGCTGGGCGTGAGGACGGTCCTCTGCTACGAAGTTTCCGACCGCGACGGCATGGACAAGGCCAGGGCCTCCGTGAAGGAGAACGCCGATTTCATCAAATATACCATGAAGGACGACAGCGACATGGTGAAGGCCATGATGGGCATGCACGCCCAGTTCACCATCTCCGACGAGACCTTTGAGCTCTGTCGGGAGAACATGCCGGAGGGCGTCGGCGCCCACATCCACGTGGCCGAGGGCATCGAGGACCTTCACGCCTGCCTTAGGAAGTACGGCAAGCGGATCGTGAACCGCCTCATGGACCATGACATTCTGGGTCCCCAGACCCTCCTGGCCCACTGCATCTACGTGAACGAGCAGGAAATGGACCTCATCAAGGAGACGGACACCATGGTCGTCCACAACCCAGAGTCCAACATGGGCAATGCCTGCGGCTGCCCGCCCACCATGCGGATCTTCCACAAGGGCATCCTGACCGGTCTCGGCACCGACGGCTACACCCACGACATGTTCGAGTCCTACAAGGTGGCCAACGTTCTCCACAAGCACCACCTCTGCGATCCCAACGCCGCCTGGAGCGAAGTCCCGGCCATGCTCTTTGAGGGCAACCCGGCCATCGCCGGCCGCTACTTCAAGACCCCGCTGGGCGTCCTCAAGGAAGGCGCCGCGGCTGACGTGGTGGTCGCCGCCTACGATCCGCTCACGCCCATGACGGCCGCCAACATCAATTCCCACATGGTCTTCGGCCTGAGCGGCGCCCTGATCCAGACCACCGTCTGCGCCGGCAAGGTCCTCATGAAGGACCGGGTGCTCTGCGTCTGCGACGAGGCCAAGGTCATGGCCGACTGCCGCCAGGCAGCCAGAGACCTGGCGAAGTCCATCAACGGCTGAAAACGCCGGCCTGACGCGGGCAATGGCGGAAAAATATTCGGGCGTGAGTGCATTGCTGAATTCGCTGAGAACGCCGGCCTGACGCGGGCAATGGCAGCAAAACAGCCTGTTTCGTGAGATATGGTAAGAGCAGACCGCGCCGTCCTACATGAGACGGCACCCCGAAGACCTGCCGGTCCCCGGCGGAGAGGGAAGCCTGGCAGTGGTCCTGCCGGAGAGCAGGCCCGCAGCGGCGCGGCGCAGTCATCTTGACGGAAGGAGAAAAATCATGGGAGACAGAATGACACCCATTCCCTTCGGGAATCTGATGAACTGGATCCTTGAGGAGAAGAAGAACGGAACAGTCTTCGGCGTGAGAAGGTTCTTCAAGACGGATCCGGCCAGACACCTGGACATTTTCGGGGAAAAGATCGAGACACCCTTCGGGCCGGCGGCCGGGCCCCACACCCAGCTGGCCCAGAACATCATCGCGGCCTACATTTCCGGCGCGCGCTTCTTCGAGCTCAAGACCGTCCAGATCCTGGACGGCGAGGACCTGCCGGTGGCCAAGCCCTGCATCCTGGCGGACGACGAAGGCTACAACTGCGAGTGGTCCACTGAGCTCTATGTGCCCCAGGCCTACGCGGAGTACGTGAAAGCTTTCATCGCCCTGAAGGTCCTCTCCAAAGAGTGGGGGCTGGGGGCGGAGGATGGCTTCATTTTCAACATCTCCGTGGGCTACGACTTGAAGGGCATCAAGTCCGAGAAGATTGACACCTATCTGAATGACATGCTCTGCGCGGGCAATCACCCGGTCTATCGGGAGTGCATCGCCTGGCTCAAAGCCAACCTGGGCAGGTTCGAGCACCTGACCGAGGCGGACATCGACGCGATTCCGACGCAGATCGCCGGATCCGCCACCGTCTCCACCCTCCACGGATGTCCCCCGCAGGAGATCGAGGCCATCGCCTCCTACCTGATCACGGAGAAGGGCTTCCACACCTTTGTCAAATGCAACCCGACCCTCCTCGGCTACGAGACCGCCCGTTCCATCCTGGATGGCATGGGGTATGACTACATCGTCTTCGGGGACTTCCATTTCAAGGATGACCTCCAGTTCGTGGACGCCGTTCCCATGCTGGGCCGCCTCAAGGCCCTGGCCGAGTCGAAGGGGCTGGAATTCGGCGTCAAGATCACCAACACCTTCCCGGTGGACGTCACGAGAAATGAACTGCCCAGCACCGAGATGTACATGTCCGGCAAGTCCCTCTGTGCCCTGTCCCTGACCACCGCCTACAATCTGAGCAAGGCCTTCGACGGGACTCTCCGGATCTCCTTCTCGGGAGGCGCGGACTACTTCAACATCGACCGCATTTACGGCTGCGGCATCTGGCCCATCACCATGGCGACGACGCTGCTCAAGCCCGGCGGCTACAACCGCAATTACCAGATCGCCGAAAAGCTGACAGGCTGCGCCTACGGACCCTTCAAGGGCGTGGATGTGGCGGCTCTCGGCGCGCTGATCGAGGACATCAAGAAGGACGCCCACCACAAAAAGCCCATCAAGCCCCTTCCCTCCCGCAAGATCGAGGAGGAGGTCCCGCTGGTGGACTGCTTCATGGCGCCCTGCATGGACGGATGCCCCATCCGCCAGGATATTCCCGCCTACGTCAAGCTGACCGGCGAGGGAAAATACGCGGAGGCCTTGGAGGTCATTCTTGCCAAGAATCCGCTGCCCTTCATGACGGGCACCCTCTGCAACCACCGCTGCATGACCAAGTGCACCCGCAACTTCTACGAGGAGCCGGTCGCCATCCGCGGCGCGAAGCTGAAGGCCGCCGAGGGCGGGTATGACCAGGTCCTCGCCGGCATCAAGGCCCCCGCCCCCGCGGGCAAGCGGGCAGCCATCATCGGCGCCGGTCCGGCTGGCATCGCCGCGGCCACTTTCCTGGCCCGGGCGGGCTGGGCTGTGACTGTATTTGACAAGGCCGAGGAGCCCGGCGGCACCGTCCGCAACGTGATCCCCTCCTTCCGGATCGCTCCGGAGGCCGTGGACAAGGACGTGGCCATCGCCAGGGCCTACGGGGTCGAATTCCTCATGGGCGTGGAGATCAGCGACCTCGACATGCTGGATAAAGCTGGCTACGACGCCATCCTGATTGCCATCGGCGCCCACAAGGGCATGCCCATCGGCATCCAGTCGGAAAATGAAATCAATGCCCACGAATTCCTCGTCGCCGCCAAGGCCGGCATCGACAAGCTCTCCCTCGGAAAACACGTGGTGGTGATCGGCGCGGGCAACACAGCTATGGACTGCGCCAGGACCGCCGTGCGGGCTCCGGGCGTGGAGGACGTCACCATCGTCTACCGCAGGACCAAGAAGTATATGCCGGCGGATGAAGAGGAGATGGTGGAGGCCCTGGAGGACGGGGTTCATTTCCTGGAGCTTCTGGCTCCCAAGACCCAGAAGGACGGCCTGCTGACCTGCCGGAAGGTGGTGCTGGGCGAGATGGATGCCAGCGGCAGACAGAAGCCGGTGGAGACGGAGGAGGAAGTCGTCCTCCCGGCCGACACCGTCATCGCCTCCCTGGGCGAGAAGATCGACAGCGACGAGTACCGGAAGATGGGCATCGAGCTGGGCGACAGGGGTACTCCTGTCATCAATCCGGCCACGATGGCGTCCACCAGGAAGAATGTGTATATCATCGGCGACGGCGCTGTGAAGCCGGCCACCATTGTGCTGGCAATCCGGGATGCCCAGACGGCCGTGAAGGCGATTTTAGGGTGCGACGCGCCGGCGGACTTCATTTACGAGGATGACCCGGCCGCGGTAGCGGAGAAGAAGGGCATTCTGGTCCATTCCGGCGACGTCTCCTCCGAGAAGGAGCGCTGCCTTGCCTGCAACAAGGTCTGCGAGAACTGCGTGGACGTATGTCCCAACCGGGCCAATGTGGCCGTCGAGATTCCCGGCCACGCCATGCCGGCCATCGTCCACGTCGACTACATGTGCAACGAGTGCGGCAACTGCAAGAGCTTCTGCCCCTACAGCTCGGCGCCCTATAAGGACAAGTTCACCCTCTTCGCCAATGTGGCGGACTTCGAGAATTCGGCCAACAGCGGCTACGTGGTCCTTGATCGCAAGGACCTTACGGTGCGGGTCAGGCTCATGGGTACGGTCCACGATTACCGGCTGGCCGACCCGGACTGCGGGCTGTTTGCGGACCTGAAGCTCATCATCGAGGCCATCGACAGGGATTACAGCTACCTGTATCTGTGAAGGAAGCCCACGAGCCGAAGGGGTCGATGAGAACGGCACGACCAGGCATCCCGCAGGTGCGGAAGCAGAAGGGCAGAGGGCTCGATTATGGGAAAAGAACTGAAAGAATATTCCGCGATGGAGGAAAGGATCCTGAAGGCCGCCCTCAAGGTGGTCAGCGAATGCACCATCAGCGGCACGCGGATGCACCTGATTGCCGACCGGGCGGACATGGTGCAGTCCAACGTCCACTATTACTACAAGACCAAGAACGACCTCCTCATCGCCTTGCAGTCCTACGTGGAAAATGAATTCTACAAGGTCCGCGTGAACGACCGCAAGAAGGCGGAGGACACCCTGGAGGACCAGCTGGACGTCTTCTTCCGGCAGAAGAAGGCCATGCTGGGGAAGCGGCGCGAGTTCGACTTTGCTGAGCTGGATTTCATCGTCCAGACCCGGATCAACCGTGTGATCCGGGAGTACTTCCAGGAGAATTTTACCAACTGGCGCGACGAGATCCGGGAGATCATCACGCGCTACTGCCCGGACATGCCTGACGGGGAGCGGGAAATCATTCCTTATCTGGTGGTCTCGCTCCTCGAGGGGGCTTCGATCCAGTGCGCCATCGACCCGAAGGACTTCGACGTCGATGGGTATATCGACGCGGCGGAGAAGATGGTGCTCGAGAGGATCTGGGCGGTGTCCGGCGGGTGAGCTGGAAACTGGGAATCAGGGACGGTTCCTTTTCCCACTTTTTGAAGAAGGGAAAAGAGAAACTGGGAATCAGGGACGGTTCCTTTTCCCACTTTTCAAAAATGAAAAGTGGGAAAAGGAACCGTCCCTGATTCCCAGTTTCCATCCCACTTCGAAAAGAAAAGTGGGAAAAGGAACCGTCCCTGATTCCCAGTTTCTTCCCACATGCCGCCTGATTTTCACAGTTTACAGTGGCAACGCACGGAATGATACGTTATAATGTATGCACAGCAACAGACGGACCTTTTCCGGAAGGGTCTTGGTTTTTTTTCTTCACCAGGAGGTATAAAATGGCAAACAACAACGGCTATTCTAGTCCCTACAAGCTGGAGGGCAAGATCCCTCTTGGCCAGGCCATTCTTTACGGCCTGCAGCACGTGCTCGCCATGTTCGCGGGCAACCTGACACCGATCATCATCATCCTCGGCGCCTGCGGCTTTGAGGGAAGCGATGTGATCCGTGTCTCCATTATCCAGAATGCCATGTTGGTGGCCGGTCTGGTCACCCTGGTCCAGCTCTTCACCATCGGTCCGATCGGCGGACACCTTCCCATCGTCATGGGCACAAGCTCCGGCTTCATCGGAGTCTGCTCCGGCGTTGCGGCCTCCATGGGCGGCGGCATTATCGCCTACGGCGCCATCATGGGCGCGTCCATCATCGGCGGCATCTTTGAGGCGGTGCTGGGCTTCGCCCTCAAGTATCTGCGTCGGTTCTTCCCCTCCGTGGTCACCGGTACCGTCGTTATGGCCATCGGTCTCTCCCTGATCGGCGTCGGCATCAACTCCTTCGGCGGCGGCAACGGCAAGGGCGATTTCGGCTCGGCCGTCAACCTCTTCGTGGGTCTTTTCGTCCTGGTCGTCATCGTAGTTGTCAAGCACTTCGCCAAGGGTCCCCTGAGCGCTGCCTCCATCCTGGTCGGCATCATCGCGGGCTACATTCTCTGCTCCATCCTGGCCCTCATTCTTCCGACGACCTATGTGGACGCCAACGGCGCCACGCAGACCTGCTCCTGGGTCATCAACTGGGCAGCGGTCGGTTCGGCCGGCTGGTTCTCCCTTCCCAAGTTCATCGGGATCAACCTCAGGGATTCCGCGGGCAACCTGCTGAAGCCCGTCTTTGACGCCCGCGCCATCATCCCCATCATGATCATGTTCGTCGTCACCGCTGTGGAGACCGTCGGCGATACCTCCGGCATCACCGAGGGTGGTCTCGGCAGAGAAGCGACGGACCGCGAGCTCTCCGGTTCCATCACCTGCGACGGCCTCGGCTCCTCCTTCGCCGCCCTCTTCGGCGTCCTGCCCAACACCTCCTTCAGCCAGAACGTGGGCCTCATCGGCATGACCAAGGTGGTCAACCTTTACGCCATCTCCATGGGCGCCATTTTCCTGGTCCTCTGCGGCCTCTTCCCCAAGCTGGCGGCCATTGTCAACGTCATGCCCCAGAGCGTCCTCGGCGGCGCCGCCGTCATGATGTTCGCCTCCATCGTGGTCAGCGGTATCCAGCTGGTCACCAAGGAGGGTGTCTCCACCAAGACAGTCTCCATCGTATCCATCGCTCTGGGCCTGGGCTACGGCCTTGGCTCCAACACGGCCATCCTCTCCGGCCTTCCCTCCTGGGTCGGCTACATCTTCGGCGGCTCCGGCATCGTCCCGGCGGCCATCATCGCCATCATCCTGAACCTGGCTATCCCGGATGAGCAGAAGTAAGACCCTGTCCGGAAAAAGACATTGCATCCGCGGGAGGAAATCCTTATAATAGTGGGGATGCGCAATAAACATATCACAATTAGGTGAAAAGTCAGCCCCCGGGCGGACAGCGGCAGATGCTGCCCTGGCTGCCGGGAGAGGATGTGTAAGGCCTGCCGGACAGACTTTACACACTCCCGCCGGATACTGAAGCGTCACCGGACTAAGGAAAATATAAACCATGCTTGAACTGCAGAACATTTGCTATACGGTGGAAGGCAAGGAGATCCTGAAGAATATCAACCTCACCATCGATGACCGCTTCGTGGCCGTCACTGGCCCCAACGGCAGCGGAAAATCCACCCTGCTCAAGATCGTCATGGGCATCATTCAGCCCACCTCCGGCAGGATTCTTTTCAACGGACAGGACATCACGGATATGCCGGTCAACGAGCGTGCCAACCTTGGCATCAGCTACGCCTTCCAGCAGCCGGTCCATTTCAAGGGCCTCCGGGTCAAGGACATCCTGGAGCTGGCCAACAAGGACGCCAAGTCCTTCAACAAGGCCTGCAAGATCCTGAGCGACGTGGGCCTGTGCGCCAAGGATTACGTTTTCAGAGAGCTGAACGCCACCCTCTCGGGCGGAGAGATGAAGCGGATCGAGATTGCCATGACGGCGGCCAGGGGATCCATGCTTTCCCTCTTCGACGAGCCGGAGGCGGGCATCGACCTCTGGAGCTTCCAGAGCCTCATCCATATCTTCGAGAATCTCTATGAGAAGACCTCGGGGAGCATTGTTATCATTTCCCACCAGGAGCGGATCCTGGCCATCGCCGATAAGATCATCTATCTGAAGGACGGCGAGGTGGTCCTCTACGACGAGAGGGACAAGGTGCTGGGCGCCATCAATATCGTCGGCCCCGGCTGCGCGATCCTGAATGAGAAGGCTCCCAAGGGTGCCAAGGCGAAGGGGGTGGACTAAATGGACGGCATTCAGAAGAATCTGCTGCACGAGGTAGCCATGCTGGACGCCCTGCCCCAGGGTGCCTACAACATCCGGAGCAACGGGCAGAGCGCTGCCAGGAACACCACGGCCAACATCGACATCGTCACCAAGTCGGACAAGCCGGGTATCGACATCATCATCAAGCCGGGCACCAAGAACGAGAGCGTTCATATTCCGGTCATCATCAGTGAGAGCGGCCTCAAGGAGATGGTCTACAACGACTTCTTCATCGGCGAGGACTGCGACGTGACCATCATCGCGGGCTGCGGCATTTCCAACTGCGGCGACCAGGACTCCAGGCACGACGGTATCCACCAGTTCTTCGTCGGGAAGAACAGCAAGGTCCGTTACGTCGAGCGCCACTACGGCGAGGGGACCGGCACCGGCAAGCGCCTCATGAACCCTGCGACCATCATCGAGCTGGAGGCGGGCTCCGCCATGCAGCTCGAGACCAGCCAGATTGGCGGCGTGGACGACACCATCCGCACGACCAAGGCGACCATGAAGGAAAACACCACCCTGATCATCCACGACAAGATCCTGACCAACCTGGACCAGAAGGCCGTGGCGGAGATCGAGGTGGCCATGAACGGCGACGGCGGCAGCTGCGATATCATCAGCCGCGGCGTTGCCAAGGATAACAGCTATCAGGAGGTCGTTCTGGGCATCGACGGCAACGCAGCCTGCTCCGGCCACGCCGAGTGCGACTCCATCATCATGGACCACGGCGTCATTCTCGCGACGCCGCGACTCAAGGCCAGTAATGTGGAAGCCTCCCTCATCCATGAGGCGGCCATCGGCAAGATCGCGGGTGATCAGCTCATGAAGCTCATGACGCTGGGGCTGACCGAGAAGGAAGCTGAGGAGACCATCATCCAGGGCTTCCTGCGCTGACAAGAAGGACTTTTGGCCGACCCCTGCCCGGCGGAACTGCCGGCACAGGGGTCGGCCTTGCTTTGTGCAATCAGGCCTGCGCCGGCCCGCGAGCAACCTGGCCTGCGGTGCCCCGGCATGTGAGCCATCAGGCCTGCGCCGCGGAAGCCGGCGCCATCCTCCTGCCAATATCCATGACATGACAGACACGGATGAAGAAATCCGCCGTCCCCTGTCACTGCCGACGAGGCGAAAGAAATGAGACAGATCATGTTCCACATTTACCCTCTGCGAAAAATAAGCGCATACCTCGCCCTGACGCTTGCCCTCGCCCTTCTTCTCCCCCAGACCGTCCTGGCTGTGGACCACGAGAAGGCCCTGGCGGCTATGGAGACCCTGAAGGCGGGCGGCAGCGTCGACTACACCGACCCGACCATCTGGTACCAGGGGCGGGTCCCGGACGCCACCGGGCGGATGCTGGCAGCCGGCGCCTCCGGGGACACGGTGGCAGCGGGCGGGTGTTCTTATTTTGCGGCCGCCTACATGCTCTACCGCATGGGAGAGCTGGACATCGAAGGCGGCGAGACGCCCATGACAGTGCTCGATAAGATGGAGTCCATCCGGGGCTGGCTGACCTGGGGCAAAATGGACTTTAAACGCATCAGCGAGGTCTACCCCAATGTCACCTGCACGGCCTATAAGTACCCGGTGACGGGCATGTCGGAGCCCCAGCAGATCGAATTCATCCGGCGGAAAATGCTCCAGGGCTGCTTTATCATCCTCTGCGTGGCAGGAGGGCAGACCGGGAGCCACTACATTTTTGTGGACAGCGTGACCGCCGACGGCGATATGCGGATCGGCGACAGCGCCTACGAGGGCACTTATTGGAGCACCTCGCACCGTCCATCGGGGACGAGGATCGTCGACGTCACCGCCTTCCGGCATGCGACGAAGACGCCGGCCAACACGGAATCCATTTATCCGCAGGTGAAGGTCCGGGAAATTAAGGCCGGCGGCATGACCGGCGAGCAGCGCTTCCGCTGCCTCACCAAGGGGCTCCGCGTAAGGGGAAGGCGCCCCGATGACGCGGCCCTGGCGGATCTTGCAGAAGAGGAGGCCGCGGCCGAGAAGGACGCTTTTTGGAAATCTGTCCGGCGCGGGATCCCCATGACGGATCGGATGGAAGCCCTTTTCCGGCAGTTTTTTGACGGAATGGCGGCCCGCCTGCGCCTTTCCTCCCTCTACGGGGCCTGAAATCGTGATAATTCTGTGTATAAATCTGAAAATGAAGACATACCCGTCCCAAAATGGTAAAATAGGAGACGGAATTTTATTTAACCGGAGGATATTATGAAAAAGAGATACGTGACGAAATTGATTGCCCTGGCGGCCGCCATGGCGCTGACCTTCACAGCCTGCTCGTCCGGCAGCGCGGACAGCAAGCCGGCGGAGGAGAGCGCTGCGGCGAAGGAGACGGACGCCGAGACCGAAGAGGCCGCTGAGGCCGCCGATGCAGCGGAAGCGGACGGCCAGGAGGCAGAGGCAGCTGAGGAGGCCGGGGATACGGCTGAGGCTGCGGACGCAGCTGCCGAGGAGGTTCCCGCTGAGATTCCGGCGGAAGCGGAGGCGGATGTCGTTTCCTATCTGACAGGCGGCACCTATACCACCGACCAGGAGGTGGCTGCCATCGGGGATACCACCCTCACAGCCGGCGAGGTCACTTACCTGGCAGCTTACCAGTACTACAGCGCTGCCTACTACTACAAGCTCTACGGCGCGACCCTGAATCTGGACGAGCAGGTGGAGGACGGCTCCACCTTTGCCCAGTACCTCTTCCAGTACGGTCGGGACGGGGCGGCCCGCTATCTGGCCACCATGGCCAAGGCCAAAGAGATGGGCGTTACGCTGAGCGCGGACCAGGAGGCTCAGCTTGCCACCCTGGTGGAGGACAATATCCTCAAGGCCGGCGAGAACCTTTGGGCCAGCGCCACCACTGACGGGCTGGTGAATGCGGACGAATTCAGCGAGGAGGAGCAGAAGGCATGGAAGGAGGAGCACGGCGAGCCCTATTTCCGTCACTCCATGATGTACTACGCCACTACGCCCGATGGCTACAGCCGCTTCTATGAGAAGAACATGTACATGGCGGTTCTCCGGGAGAAGCTCTTCGGTGAGGGCGGCGAGTATGCCATGACCGACGCGGACAAGGCGGACCGCACCCAGGCTTATCTGGAGGAGAACGGCGTTCTCTGGGCCCGCTGCATCCTTTTCTCCACCCAGAACGTGGAGACGGACGAGGCTAAGGCTGAGATCAAGGCCAACGCCGAGGCAGCCCTGGCGGAGCTGGAAGGCCTGACAGGCGAGGAGCGGGAAAATAAATTCACTGAGCTCCAGACCCAGTACGACAGCAGCGGCTACACAGCCGGCGAAGTCCAGAAGTACACCAACACCGACAGCCTGGTGGACGGCTATTATTCCGGCATCCAGGCCCTCAAGGTGGGCGATGTCGGCATGACGGACGAGACCGATTACGGCTACTTCGTCCTCATCCGTGAGCCGGACCAGGTGGCAGACCTGGAGGAGGAAATCGTCGCCGACTACGAGACGGACAAACTGTCAGAGCTCGTGGACCAGTGGATTGTCGACTACGACATCAAGGCGGAGGAGTTCCTGCCCGATGTGGACCTGAACAGCTTTTTCACCACGCTGGGCGAGCTGCAGACGACCATTGATGCGGTGGATGCCCTTTGATGAGCGGCTGGCCTGTGAAAACCGGCAACCACTGGGAGAATTGCCCATGCCTCTGACCAGCCTTCAGGCGGCAGGTCAGATTGCAGCGGACGTTCGCCCGTTGAACAACTGAGAACTATCCGGACGGCGGACCCAAGGCCCGCCGCCCCCTGACCATCATAACGTCCCGGCTGCCCGAACCGGAATAGGAGGGGGAAAGGAACGCGATGAAAAAGAAACGACTGATCTGGACCATACTCATGCTCCTTGTCATGGTATTGTCGCTGGTGACCATGTTCCTGCCTTGGAGCAGGTCCCTGGGAGGCGGTGAAGCAGCCCTCCCGGGAACCATCCTCAGGCGGGTGCTGGCCGTCCTTACGGTCCTGGTGTTCCTGGGGTCTGTGTTTTTATTTTTCACCAGGAGAACTGCGTGGGGAATTCTCTACGCCCTTGTCCAGGGAATCAACCTGGGTGTTGTCCGGGCTGTGACCAATGCGGCCAACACGGAGGCGGGAGCCAGGCTCTACGGCATGACCAACTGGTACGCGGTCTGCGTTTTCCTCACGGCAGCTGTTGCGCTCGTGTGGATCCTGGGCCTCATCATGGGCGCCTGGAAACGGCCGGCGGTCAAGCACAAGGCCGATCTGGCCGCGGACGATCACCCGACTGAAAAGCGCCTGGCCGCGAAAAAGGCTGCCAGAAGCAGAAAATCCGAAGGCAGGGAAAATAAAAACAGCCGGTGGGCCGACCGGGAGACAACCGGAGACGAAGAGTACGACGAAGCCCTGGCCATCGCCGAGGAAGCCGAGCGCATGCGGGCCAAGGCGGAGGCGGCGCGAAAGGCTGCTGAGGCAGCTCATGAGGCCGGACCGGAGGGAGGCTCCCATTATAATGCGGGAACTGGCCTGAAGGACCGGGGAACCTCCGCTCCGAGCGGTGACGCGGATGCCGACGGGAAGCTGCCCTGGAGCGCAGCGGATCCGACGAGATCCTTCCTGGGCGATCGGGCAGTGCTGGATCAGGCGCCTGCCGCTCCCGAAGCTGAGGGGGCGAAAAATGCCGTCTATGCAGCTTCTGCGCGGAAGGATATTTACGTAACGTCTGCGAAGGAAACCTCCGATGCCGATGGCGAAACGGAGGGACGCCGCATGGCGGAGGACCAGGCTGCCGGGAAACGGGCGGAAGGACGCCGCAGTGCGGATAAGGCCGGAGCCGGGCAGATGGATGAAGAGGCGGAGGAAGATGATTATCTCGACGTCGCTTTCATGCCTCTGGGACCGGGACAGGCGGCCGCTTCTGCGGTCAGCGGCGTAGGGACAGAGGAAGCTTCTGACCTGTCCGAGGACGATCTGACCGACGAGGAGGACGAAGAGCAGGACAATAAAAAGAAGCCGGCCGAGGGGAACGAGGACTTCATGGACGCCCTCGGCGGGTTCCTGGGCAATCTTTTCGCCGCCACCAAAAAAGGAGCCGGCAAAGCGGCCAGCGGAATCCGGGCCAAGGCCCAGGAGGCCAGGGCCAGACGCAAGACAGAGGACGAGCTGGCTGCGGAAGAGGAGCTGGCCGAAGAGGATGATCTGGCCGAAGAGGATGATCTGGCTGAAGAGGATGAGCCGGCAGCAGAGGCTGAAATGACCAGAGCGGGCGGACTCGCATCGGATGGTCAAACGCCTGAGGCCGGTACGGACGATGAGCCCGGACTCTTTTCTCCGGAGGCAGTCTCCCGGAACATCATGCCGGATGCGGATTCCCGGAAGACCAAGAGTATGGGCAGGTCCGCCATGGAGGTGGACGACATGGCCCGGGACGAGGGCGGTTTCCACATCTTCGGCAGGGAGAAGCGTGACGAGGTCGAGGAGGAGCCCAAATTCCTCCGCGACAGGAGAAAGAAGAACCGGAGTAAGCAGGACAAGAGCGACCGGAAGCCGGGCTTCGTGCCCAGCGTCGGACTGATCGTGAAAGTCGGACTCGGCCTCGCGGCAGTCATCCTGGCTGTGGTCGCGGCCTTCCTCCTCGTCAGGCGGTTCAAGCTGGAGAGTATCGACATGGAGGACTATGTTGTCATTTCCAGCAGCGGCTATGAGGGCTACGGTGTAGCCGAAATCAAGGTCGACAGCGAGGGCCTCGAGAAGGCCGTGGCCGAGGCCCTGGTCCGCAAGGGACAGATCAAGGCAGGCAGCGAGGGCGCTGTGGAAGCCTTCCGGGCTTTTGAGAGCTACAATATCATCATGGAGCAGACCGGCTTCACGATGGACAAGCGCGACCACCTCTCCAACGGGGACGTGGTTACCGTGACTTTTTCCTGTGACAACACGGTGCTCAAGGAGTTCGGCCTCAAGGCCGGGCCGGAGCGCCTGACCCACACGGTCAGCGGGCTCAGCGAGGTGAAGGAGTATTCGCCTTTCGACAGCGACCTGACGGTGGAGTTCACCGGGACGGAGCCCTACGGGCAGATCGTCCTGACCTGGACAGGCAGCTATCCGCTCCATTTCACGAAGAGCCAGAGTGAGGGGCTTTCCAACGGGGATGTGGTCGTGGTGACCGCTCTGCCGAACGACGGCTATGACGATGAGATGCTGGCGGTGGAGTATGGTATCATTTTGAAGGAGACCACGAAGGAATTCCCGGTCACCGGCCTGTCCAACTACATTCGCGACGTTTCGGGTCTTACCGACGCGGCGCTGATCGGTCTCGACGAAGAGGCCCGGGCCATCATCCAGGACAAGGCCGCCGGCGCCTACGGGAAAAATGAAACCATGGCCGCGTGCGAGCGCGTTGGCTCCCTCATCCTGACCGGCACCGAGGAGACCGAGGCCAGGAACTACCTCTACATGGTCTACAAGCTGACCTACCAGAGGGCAGAGACCAGCTTTGATTATTACTATTATGTCCGGTTCCGGAACGTGATCCTCCACACGGACGGCAGTTACGAGAAGGACGAGACCAGCGAGGTCCCGACCGGCCGCCACGGCCTCTTTGGGCTTCTGGACAACGACGATGCCCTCCGGATCGACTGGCTCCACGCGGTGGTGGGCTTTGAGACCATCGAGGACATTTACACGAAGAAGATCGCCGACAAGGTGGGCGTCTTCACTGTGTCCACGGATCTTGCCATCACGGGAATCCCTGCGGATTCCCTTACGCCGGCCGGCGGTACTTCCGGCACCGCTGTTGAACCGACCGTCTCACCGGAGGCTGCTGCCCCCGTTGAAGACGTTCCGCTGTAATGGCGGGTTGCGACAAAATTGGGAATCAGGGACGGTTCCTTTTCCCACTTTTCAGAAGGGACGACAGAAAATGGGAATGAGGGACGGTTCCTTTTCCCACTTTTCATAAAATGAAAAGTGGGAAAAGGAACCGTCCCTCATTCCCATTTTTTCCCCATTTCATAAAGAAAAGTGGGAAAAGGAACCGTCCCTGATTCCCAGTTTCCGTTATCAGATCGTAAACGAGTCGACCACCTTGAGTCCGCTTGCGTCGGCCAACTTTCGTCCGGCGGCCAGGACGGCGGGGTTGTTCAGGCCTTCCGGGTTGTGGGCGTCGCAGCCGATGACGGCGGTGGCGCCGAGTTTGCCGGCCAGCTTCCAGAAGGCTTCGTTCGGGTAGTGGCGGCCGGTGCCGAGACCAAGCAGGTTGATCTCCAGAGGGATGTTCAGGGAGTTGGCGGTCTCGATGACGGGTTTCATTTCCTGCTCGTAGACGGCGCGGGAGCCTGTGAAATGGAAGAGGTCGGGGTGGGCCAGGTAGAGGAAACGGCCGGTCTTCATGGCCTCGCAGAGCTCGGAGGCGTACTGGCGTAAGTCTTCCACGCTGGAGGAAGGGACGCCGTTGTAGGAGCCGCCCAGCTCGTTCCTGATGAAATGCTGGCCGAGGAGCATGTACTCGATGCCGTAGGGTTCGATCAGGCGCAGCAGGTCCTCGAAATAGGCCGGGTAGTATTCGGTCTCAAGGCCGAGGTGGATTTCGATGTCCCTGGCGTATTCACGGCGAAGGTCGTTCACTACGGTGACGTAACCCTCCAGCTTGTCCACTTCCATGCGGAAGGAGGAGCAGTAGCCGCCCGGGAAGGGGTAGGGGGTGTGGTCCGAGAAGCCCAGGATCTTCATGCCGGCTTCGATGGCAGTCTCCACGTATTCACGCTCGGTGCCCTTGGCGTGCTTGCAGCGCCAGGTGTGGGTGTGGTAGTTGGCAGTCAGGGGAGTGGTTTCCTCCCGCTTTTTCATAAAAAACATATCGGTTCTCCGTGGTTGGAAGTATTTTTGCTCAGCCATGCCGGCTCTTTGAGATGCAGAGCGCCGGCGGCTTTTTCTCAGTCATTCAGATGCAGGGCTCCGGCAGCTTTTTCCAGCCGCTCGTAGAACTGGTTGTAGAAGTCCTCGCCGGTCCTGTAGGGCGTGACATAGAAGGTCTCCAGGATGAAGAGGGCGATCCTCCGGTTCAGGTCCGCGTTGTCGCCGGCCCGGAGCAGTTTTTTTACATCTCCGGTGAAATAATGCCAGTCGGAAATGAACCCCTCGTACCGGGGCAGGTCCGGGATATCCAGCCATTTGCGGATCCGGACGGGGGACTTGCCGGGACGGGGACAGCCGCCTTCCACCACGAAATAGGCAAAACCCTCGCCGTCGTACTCCCTGCCCAGGGGGAAGAGGCGGCAGAATCCGGGCCGGATGGCGTGGATGGAGCAGCGGCCGTCCGGGCCCAGGAAGGTGCAGGCGCCATTTTGCCCCATGAGGAGGTGGGGGAGCACCAGGCCTTCTTCCACATGAAGACCTATCCGCTTTTCGAGGAGCCGGTCGAAGGTCGCCGTGAGACCTTTGCTCAGGGTATACATATCGTAGGGGTCCAGGTGGATGGTGTCGTCCATACCGCGGCAGCAGTCGCCGCAGCCCTCGCAGGAGGCGCAGGCGATTCTTGCCATTTCCCGGGAAGTCATGAGCTGATGCATGCAGGTTCCTTTCAGGCTGCCGGGGGCAGCGAAGATTAACTTGGTCAACAGAGCTTCTTTATCATACCATGCCGGGGCTGAAACATCCATCCGGGTATGCGGCAGCCCGAAAAAGCCGTCCGCCGGGACGCCGCCGGACGTTCCGCCCGGGTAGGCCGCGGGCGTATAAAACCGCCCCTCAGACGACTGCCCGGATGCCCTGCCCGGGTATTGAACGCCCGGAAATGGGCGCTTCCCGGGGCGAAAAAATACCGGCCGCGGACGAACTATGCTATACTTAATAGCAATATCTAACAGAGGAAGAGTTGAGCGGGAGACGTTCCTGCTTCTCCTGTCACCGGAGCCCGGCAGCCGCCATGAGCTCACTGCCGTAGGTCTTCAGCCATTTGAGGGAGGACCTGTATCCGGGCATGACCCGGGCGACCTCGGCCCAGAAGCGGGGAGAGTGGTTCATTTCCAGCCGGTGGCAGAGCTCGTGGACGATGACGTAGTCCCGGACCTCAGGCGGCGCAAGCATGAGCAGGGCGTTGAAGTTGAGGTTCCCTTTGGAGGAGCAGCTGCCCCAGCGGGTCTTCTGAAAGCGGATGGTGATCCGGCCGTAGGTGACCCCTACCAGGGGCGCCAGCTGGGCCGTCCGCCCGCTGAAATAGGTGACCGCTTCGTCAGCCAGCCGGTCCAAGTCCGCCTCTGAGAGCCGTCCCGCGGCCTTCGCCCGTTCGTCCCGCCGGGCTGCTTTGGCCAGATGGGCGTCCAGCCAGGCTGATTTCTGGGTCATGAAGGCACGGATCTCCGTGAGGGGCATCCGGTAAGGCGCCCGGATGCGGATGACAGGGCCGGGTGCGATCTCCAACGAAAGGGTCTTTCGGCTGCTGCGGATGAGTTCGACGGGATAGCCTTTGTAATCCATAGTGACTCCTTTTGCATGGTAAGGCCGGGCGGCTTGGCGAAGGGGTTAGCCGGTCCCGAAAAGAGCGGGCAGCCGCGCCTGCCGTCTGTCTGAACCGGATATTGCTCATTTGCCGGTCTCCAAAAAACACGGACAGGCAGCACCCAAGCGCAGTGGTTTTATTTTCCGAAAAGGAACGCTCCATCCCCGCCGCAGCGGCGGAATGGAGCGTTAAGATCAGGTGCTTACTCGGTCACGCCATAGAGGCTGGCCAGCATGGGCAGGACGAACTGGTTGTCCCGCCAGATGTTGGGAAAGACGTTGATCCGGATGGGGCAGGTGTCCTCGCCGGTCTCGATGGTGAGGGCGATGCGGCCCTCGACCCAGACGTAGTAGTCGGAGCAGCCGCCCGAGAGGCTGGCGTTGTACTTCTTGGAGATCCGCTTGGTGTAGCCGGTGATCTGGGCCAGGTTGTCGGCCAGCTGCTGGTCAAAGGCCAGGAGCTGCTCGTCCTCCAGCTCGTAGTTCCAGAAAATGACGTCACCCTCCGAGTGATAGGAGATGACCGCAATCACGGGGTAGGTGTCGGTCACCGAGAGGATCGCTTTCGTTTCCGCCTCGGATTCGGGTGCTGTGCCGTGGTAGCCCTCGTAGGAAGGCTGTGTGGGACCGCCCGCATAGATGTCCCAGCCCACGTCAAAGTTCTTGTTGAGGTCCACACCGTTGGCGTTGGCCTTGAAGCGGCGGCAATAGGTCTCAAAGTCCGTTGCCCGGCCGCTGGCCTGGTCAAATTCGTAGCAGGCCTTCAAAGTGTCCTTGGCTCCCTGGGTCCGGAGTCCAGCCTCGCCGAACTGGCTGATGGCGATGCCGTCCGGATTGGAGTTGGGAATGAGGTGGATGCAGATCCCGGAGAAGAGGTCCGGGTAAGTCTTGTCCCCGTAGGAGGCGCCGGCTGTCATGTTCTTCAGATAGTCCTCCAGCTGGCACATGGCCAGGAGGGTGTTGATGTACTCCCTGGCATGGATGGAATACTGGATCAGAACATGGTGGGAGGAGCGCTGGTTGCCGATGATGATCTCATAGATGGCCCTGCCGTCCACGGTCGTGGCCAGGATATTGGTGTCAAAGAGGTCCGGGTAGCGCTGGGAGAGGAAGTAGATATCCTTGACCATCTGCTCGTAGGTGTAGACCTCCGTGGCCGTGCTGACGATGTCCTCCCCCTCGGCGGGCATCTCGGAGAGATAACCGGCCAGGTCATGGGTGCTGATGTCATCGACGCTTTGCCTGAGGAGCAGGTCTTCGTCCACCGGCGTCGGTGTCGGCGTCGGGGTCGACTTGGGCTTGGGCGTAGGCGTGGGCGTGGCATCGGCCTGGGTCTGGCTGCCCAGGTCCCCGGCCAGGGAGGTGACGCTGTCCACGGTCACTTCGTCTGACTGAACCTCCGAAGAGGTTTCCGACTGCTCTCCGATACTGACGGTGTGGTATAGAAAAACGATGGCAGCGGCCATGATCAGGAAGGGAACTATTTTCAATAGTATGGGTGTTTTGCCGTTTGTTTTCTTCATGAATGGTCCTGTGTAAAATATGATTATTTTGATTGACAGGTTCCAACAGTCGGCTCAATATTATAAAACAAGACAATGAAAAAGTCCATGAAAAACATGTGTCGTTCAAATAAAAACATGCCATCCGCACAGCGGAAAGGGAGGAATCATGACTTACGATTTTACCAGTATCCTTGAGAGACAGGGGCGGGACGCCATTGCCGTCGACGCCCTGGGACAGCCCGGATGCCCCGGCGCGCCTGAAGAGGGCTGGGACGCCATCCCCATGTGGGTGGCCGATATGAATTTTCCGACGCTGCCTGATATCCAGGAGGCGGTGATCAGGCGGGCGGGCCACCCTGCTTTCGGCTACTACGGCACATCCGATGCCTACTATAACGCCATCATCGGCTGGCAGGAGAAGCGGAACGGCGTGACGGGGCTGACGGCCGAGTGCATCGGTTACCAGAACGGCGTGCTGGGTGGCGTCATTTCCGCCCTGAACGCGGTCTGCGCAAGGGGCGACAAGGTCCTTCTCCACTCGCCGACCTACATCGGCTTCACCGGCGCCCTCACGAGCAACGGCTATCGGATCGTCCACAGCCCCCTCGCCCGGGACGAGGCGGGCGTCTGGCGCATGGACTACGAGGATATGGAGCGGAAGCTGGTGGAAAATGACATACACGCCGCTGTATTCTGCTCCCCTCACAACCCCTGCGGCCGTGTCTGGGAGCGGGAGGAAATCGAGCGGGCCATTGCCATCTTCGAGAAGCATCGGGTCTACGTCATTTCCGATGAAATTTGGTCGGATATCATCCTCCCCGGGCACACCCACATTCCGACCCAATCGGTCAGCGACTACGCGCGGAGTCATACGGCAGCCTTCTACGCGCCCTCCAAGACCTTCAATCTGGCCGGCCTGATCGGCAGCTACCATATTATCTATGATCCGTGGCTGCGGAGCCGGGTCCTTCGAGAAGGCGCTCTTTCCTGCTATAATTCGATGAACGTCCTTTCCATGCACGCGGCTGTTGCGGCCTTCAGCCCGCACGGCGGGCAGTGGGTGGACGAGCTGGTCCAGGTCATCGCCGGCAACGTCCGGATCATGGCCGACTGCCTGCGGAAAAATGCCCCGGGCATCACCTTCGCGGAGCCGCAGGGAACCTACATGATGTTCCTGGACTGCACGAAATGGTGCGCAGAACATGGAAAGACGCTGGACGAGCTGCTCGCGGCCGCCTGGCGGGTAGGCGTGGCCGTTCAGGACGGCCGGCCCTTCGGCGGCGACTATACCATTCGGATGAACCTGGCTTCTCCGGAAAGCCGGATCCGGGAGGCTGCGGAAAGGCTGGAGAAGTATGCACTGACCTGAGATTCCGGAGATGCGGAAGGCTTTCACGCCGAAAAGGGACTTTGCAGGTCGAATATCCGCAATTTTGTGCGGAAAGTCCCGTTGCGGGGCTGTAAGGGAGGAACCCGAGACTTATTCATACACTGCCAAAGGACATTTTGCCTGCAGTTCAGCCCGGCTGATCTATTTTTACCGAAAGGAGATCGATATGGAACTTAAGACCTACACACTTTCGGAAATGAACACATTGCTGGATAACCTTCGGGGAATCTATGACGCAGCCAGAGTAGTGGATCCTGCTGTCTGCCGGGAAATCGATATTTCAGATGTTTCCGGCGGCCATGCGCATCTCGGCAAGTCCTGCTTCAGTATCTGGGGAAATCTGGAGCGCTGTACAAATTGTACCAGCCTGGACGCCAGACAGATGTGCCGGCGGTTCGTCAAGGAGGATATCCTGAAGGGGGAACCTGTCGGAATTCAGTCCATCCCGGTCAGGCTGGCTATGCCGGACGGCACCAGCAAGGACTGTGTGGTGGAGACCATCTGCAAGTCGGAGGGGACGGAGGGGGTCGTGAATGCCCTCATTTCCAGATATACCCTGGTCTTTGAGCTGGACCTTCTGCGGGACCGGAGCCGGATTGTCTACAGCACCAGCGAGCAGGGGACCATGGGGCTGCCGGTCGAGGGCGTCTACTCCCTTCTCAACGAGCAGTACTGCCGGGAGCGGCTGGAGCCCGACCTGGCAGAGTGGAGAATCCAGCAGGGGTCCATCCCGAATATTGTGGAGAGGCTGTCGGAGGACGACAGCTTTGAGATCTGCTATACGGTGGGAAACGGCAAGTGGCGGGCCGTGGAGTTCCGCGTCTCCACCCGGGACGACGCGGGAAATCCCACCCGGGCCCTCATGGGCTTCAAGAAGTTGGACGACGACCAGACAGTGATCCACCGCCTCCACCAGGAGCGGGACCGGGCGTTGGAGGCGCTGGAGATCGCCCTCAAGGAGGCCAGGCAGGCCAACGATGCCAAGACAGTCTTTCTCTCCAACATGTCCCATGACATTCGGACGCCCATGAGCGCCATCATGGGCTTCACCCGGCTGGCGCTGGATGCCGGTGTCACGGAGGCGGAGATGCGCGACTATCTGGAGAAGATCCAGATCTCCGGCACCCATATGCTGGGCCTCCTCAACAAGGTCCTGGACCTGGTCCGGATCGAGAGCGGCCGGGTCTGCCTGGAGGACAGGCCTGAGAATCTGGAGGCACTGGTCCGGGAGGTGGGCACTATCCTGCTTCCCCTGGCCGAGGCAAAGGACCAGACACTGACGGTGGATACCTCCGGCCTGGTGGATACCGGGGTCAGCTGCGACCGGCAGAGACTGACCCAGGTCCTGACCAACCTGGTCCAGAATGCCATCAAATTTACGCCGGTGGGCGGGCAGATCACCCTCCGGGTCCTTCAGAAGGACTGCCGAATCGCAGGATATGGGGCCTTTGTCTTCAGTGTGGAGGACAATGGCTGCGGTATCAGCGAGGAGTTCCGGGCGCGCGTCTTCGAACCCTTTGAACAGGAGAAAAATCCCTACAGCGCGGACAATGAGGGCAATGGCCTCGGCCTGTCCATCGTCCGTCAGCTGGTCACGCTGGCCGGCGGGACCGTCCGCGTAGTGAGTGAGCCCGGGAAGGGATCGACCTTCTCTGTCTATCTGGAGCTGGCGCTTCAGGAGCCCACGAAAACGGCGGATCCGGACAAGCTCTGGGAGGTCGAACCGGGGCACTTTGCGGGCAAGCGTTTTCTGATTGTGGAGGACAATGCCCTGAACCGCATGATCATGTGCAGGACCGCCGAGCATTACAATGTCAAAACCGAAGAAGCCTCGGACGGCGCTATAGCCCTTGCCATGATCACAGAGCGGCCTGCCGGCTGGTACGACGGCGTGCTCATGGACATCCGGATGCCCGGCATGGACGGCCTCGAGGCCACCCGCCGGATCAGGGCCCTGCCGGATGCTGTCAAGGCGGCGACGCCGGTGATCGGCGTCAGCGCCAACGCCTTCCCCGAGGACAGGGAAAATGCCCGCCAGGCAGGCATGAACGGGTACGTGGCCAAGCCGGTCAGGATGGAGGAGTTGCGGCGTGAGCTGGGCTCCGCCCTGGAAGGGAAGCCGGTCCGACGAGCCGAGGATGCGGGCGAAGAAAAATAAAAACCGCAGGCCTCTTTTGAAAGAGGTCTGCGGTGGAAATACAGGAACATGCGGTTCGGAGGTGGCGCAGCAGGGCTTTGAGCAGATGTCCTGACAAGTCAGTACAATGCCCAAAGCAGGGAAAACGGTGCGTGTCATGGCTTCCAAACAGTGCAAGGCTTTGTAGGAAGATGCAGCAATACCAGACCGGACGGCTCGTGTCAAAGCTGCCGGATGAGTCCCTCCGCATGGAAATGTTCGTCGAAGGCGATGTCCTCGAAGAGGGTGTCCAGGTTGTAGTCGGAGTGCTCGATCTCCCGGGAGACGATGCCGACGGTTCGGATACGGTCGAGGACGGTGAAGTCGCCGCCCTTTTCCTGAAAGACGGCCCAGTCCAGGTCCCGGATGACCAGGGTCGCAAAGACCGCGAAGGCCAGCTTGCCGGCGGCGTCGAAGTCGTAGGCTGCCCGGGGCATGTAGCGGAAGAGGAAGTAGACCAGGAGGTGCTCATAGTCCACCTGCCGCGGATAGTAGAGCTTCCCCATGAAGGCGGGCCAGTCCGGTGTCTGCCGGTCGAAGGCGGTCCGGATCCGGTCGACGGCGTCCGTCCACTCGCTGCTTAAGACTTCGCAGCCGGAGAGAAGGTCAAGTCTGGCCGCCAGGCCTTCGGCTGGGGAGAAGCTGTCGCCTTCGGCAGTCGGGTCTTCGGCCGGGGAGAAGCTGTCACCTTCGGCAGTCGGGTCTTCGGCCTGGGAGGAGCTGTCATTTCCGGCCGCCGGGCGTACAATATGGGAGAAGCTGTCATTTTCTGCCACAGGGTTTTCACCGTGGGAGACGCAGTCGTTCTCCTCCGCCGGGGCGACCATGACGTCTGCCTCCTCTCGGAAGAGGGCGGTCAGCGAATCCATGAGAGGCGTCTCGGAGAGCGGGGCCTCGTTGATCAGGGCCTGCGCTTTCTCCGTCAGGCGGATGGCGCGGATGACCCGGGTCTTAAGGGGCAGGGCGCGGTCCTGGAGAAGGCGGATGAGCTCGGCGCGGAGGAAGGTGATCTCGGGGGCAATGTCTTCATTTTCCTCGTCTCCAGCCTCCTCGAAGCCGTCATCGGCGGGATTCTCGAAGGTATCCTCCTCAGATTCTTCGGTGTCCGCAAAGTCATCCCCTGCCAATTCCTCACCGGTCTCCTCGGTGTCGAGCGGCGACTCGTTGATCGCAAGGGGCCGGGTCCGGGTGAACATGAGCCGGGCGGCCTCCTCGCAGGAGATGGTCAGACTCTTCTCCACGGCGTCGCCCAGTTCAAAGGTGTAGCGGGGGTACTCGGAGCAGATCTCGCAGAGGGCTTCCGGGCCCAGGTTCAGGACGATGTCGCAGAGTCCGTCGCTATTGAGCAGGGGGCAGCGGCCGTCCACGGTCAGACAGAAGGTGTGGCAGTCCTCATCGCGGAAGGAACCGGCGGCCATGTGGCTCCGGAGCCGGTCGCCGAAAGGGCCGGGGACGGAGCGGTAATAGTCGCAGGTCGCCTCGTCGATGTCCAGCTCCCAGCCTATGCAGCAGGAATTTTGGCAGGCACCGCCGATACAGACAAAATCATCATAATAGCCGAGGGTTCTCAGGATCAAAGCAGGTCTCCTTCTTTTGCGCGGCGGCTTGCGGGAAATGAAGCCCCGAATCTTTTGACGTCAGCCGCCAAGGCGCGTTGACTTATCATATTTTGCAGCGGTCCGGCCCCAGATTTGGGGCAACGCAATCCCTGCTTTCAGGGCCGGACATGTAGACATGGGCTAAGTATAGCCTCATTTTGCTCGAAATACCAGAGGCTGCGGATCATTTGACAGGACCTGCCCGGCGGGCAGGTCACTTTCGGGCATCCCCCGAAGTGATCGGAACGGAGCTACATGCGCTCCGATGGAGAAAAAGAAATGAGTGAAGGAAGCATCAGAGAAAAAGAAGCCGCCCTCCGCGCCTATATTCGCGGCCTGGGAAGCCTGGCTGTGGCCTTTTCCGCAGGCGTGGATTCCACCTTCCTGCTGAAGGTGGCTCATGAGGAACTGGGAGACCGGTGCCTCGCGGTGACAGGACGATCACCCGCCTTTCCCGCCGGGGAGCGGGAAGAGGCCGGAGAATTCTGCCGGGCGGAGGGCATCCGTCAGGTTTTCTTCGACACAAACGAGCTGGGACATGAAATTTACGCCTCCAATCCCAAAGACCGGTGCTACCACTGCAAGAAAATCATTTTCTCGAAAATAAAAGCCATCGCCGCCGAGAACGGAATCACCCATGTGGCGGAAGGCTCCAATGTGGACGACCTGGGCGATTACCGCCCGGGCCTTCTGGCCATCGACGAGCTGAAGATCCTGAGCCCCCTGCGGGAGGCCGGGCTGACCAAGGCGGAGATCAGGTCCCTCTCGAAGGAAATGGGCCTGCCCACCTGGGACAAGCCGTCCGCGGCCTGCCTGGCGTCCAGGATCCCCTACGGGGAGCGGATCACCGCGGAGAAGCTGGCCATGGCCGGCGGCGGGGAGGCCCTTCTGCATGAAATGGGCTTCAGGCAGTGCCGCGTCAGAGTCCACGGCCAGGTGGCCAGGATCGAGGTCCCGGCTGAGGAGATCACTCGTCTGGCAGCTCCTGAAGTGCGGGACGTTTTGGTGCCGGCTTTCCGGAAGCTGGGCTTCCTCTATGTGACAAGCGATCTGCAGGGATACCGGATGGGCAGCCTCAACGAGGCTATCGGCAAGTGAATGACTGGCGGGAGGGGAGTGCCAATGAAAATACTTTGCTACGGAGACTCCAATACCTATGGTTTCGACCCTCGCCTTACAGCTGACTTCTCCGACCGCCTGCCTAAAGCGGCTCGGTGGACCGGGATCCTGGACAGTGATCCCCGCTTCAGCGTGGTGAACGCCGGTCTGAACGGCCGGCAGTTCCCCCACGACCGGGCAGGGTTCGCCTATCTTGCCAAACTGCTGGCGGACAACTCGGACGCAGATCTGGTCGTCATCATGCTGGGCACCAACGACCTCTTCATGATGCATCCTGCGGACTGCCGGGCTATAGCTGCCCGGGCGGATGCCATGTTCGAGGCGGTGCCGGCCCTCTTAGAGAGGCGTGTCCTTCTCATCTGCCCGCCTTTGCCCAACCTTCGTCCGGACGGTTTTCGCCGGGCCCTGGCGGAGGCAAAAGGTCTGTCGGCGGCCCTGGCGGAGGTGGCCGCCGCCCGCGGGGCGGAATTTGTGGATGCCGGCCTATGGGGGTGCGCCGTGTATCCGGACGACGTCCATCTGACGGAAGCCGGGCATATGACCTTTGCCCGCCGCCTGGCTGACTATCTTACGGACAGCGGTCAGTGACAGCGGTGATTCCGCGGAGGCATGGTCGGAGAGAAGCTGCATGGAGTCGGTGTCTTCGGAAACCCGGCCGGAGACAAGCAGCCGGACCGAGGACAACCTCTCTGCTTGCGCCCCGCGGCGGGATGCAGAAGGAGTGCTTTCATTTTCCGGCCGGATGGAGTATGATGGAGACTGACTCAGCTAGCGGGAGGTTGACAATTGTACTATTTGATTTCAGACACCCTGATCGAGGCCACGATTGATGAGTGTATTTCCTCCGGGAAAAAATATGTGGCCGTCCTGACGCCGGATGAATGGAGGCGCGACATGGAGCGCTTTCAGATGGGTATCGATATGGAGATCGAGCGCCATTTCCACACGACCAAGGCCGAGGTGAACTATGATTCCCTGACGGGGACCTTCGCTGTGCCGGACCGGCAGGATCTGATGGAGAGCGACCACGATTTCGCCTTCGCCATGGACGAGCGGGGCATCGTCCTCATCGACGAGGAGGGGTACGCGCGCAAGCTCGTGAGGCACCTCTACCACACCAAGAAGTGGCGGATCCCGAGCCTTGAGCGGTTCCTCTATGATTTCCTGGAAAGTATGATCAAGGGGGATTCGGCGCTTCTCGAGTCTTTGGAGGACGAGCTGAGCCGGACCGAGGACATGATCCTGGCCGGGAAGGCCTCGGTGGAGGTCCTCTCGCGGATCGCCGACATCAGAGGCGACCTGCTCACGCTTCGCACCCATTACGAGCAGCTCATTGACCTGGGCCAGGAGCTGGCAGAGAACGAGAATGAGTTCTTCCAGGACAACAATATCCGCTATTTCGACATGTTCACGGCCCGGGTCCACCGGCTGCTGGACATCGTGACGACCCTTCGGGACTACACGGTCCAGGTCCGGGAACTTTACCAGTCCCAGTTGGCCGTCAAGCAGAACAACACTATGACGATCCTGACGGTCGTGACCACCATCTTTATGCCGCTGACACTCATCGTGGGTTGGTACGGGATGAATTTCCGGTACATGCCCGAGCTGGATTCACCCTGGGGTTATCCCCTGGTCATCGTCGCCAGCCTGGTGATCGTCATCGGAAGCCTCATTTTCTTTAAAATGAAAAAATGGCTGTAGGGCCTGCCGCTCAAAAAAAGTGGGAATCAGGGACGGTTCCTTTTCCCAGTTTTCAAAGAAAACTGGGAAAAGGAACCGTCCCTGATTCCCACTTTTTTCACTTTCCATGTTTTCCGGGAGATCAGCTGATGTAATCGCCCAGGACCCAGCCGGTGGAGCCGTTGCAGGACACCTTGTACCAGCCGCTGTAGGAATCCAGGATGGTCACCCTGTCGCCGATGTTGAGCTGGTCCACGATCCGGTAGCTTGTGCCGGCGCCGGAACGCATGTTGAGGGTGTCGGTGTTGACTCGGCGGGAGCCGCTTCCGGAGGAGCTCGAGTAGGAGGAGCTTGAGTAGGAAGTGCTCGTGTAGGAGGCGCCGCCGGAGGAAGAGCTTGTCAGGTAGTCGCTCCTGACGTAGCCGGTCTCTCCGTCATAGCTGGTCCTGACCCAGTCTCCGGAGGTTCCCAGGACGGAAATCTTTGTCCCGGCCGGGATGGCTGTCAGGACCCGGTAGCCGGTGCCTGCGCCGCTGCGGAGGTTGAGGTAGCCAATCCCGCTTCTGACATACCGGCTGCCAGAACTGGATACGTAGCTGGCGGAGCCGGAGTAGCTGGCGGTGGAGGTGGAGATACCCAGGTACTTGCAGTAGCCCAGGTGGATCCAGCCTTCCTGGGAGCCTGTGGAAATGTAGCCCCAGGTACCGCTGACCGAGGTCACCTTACAGGTATCGCCCGGGTAGAGCCGGCCAACGACGGAATTGCCGGTTCCCGGATAGCTGCGGACGTTGAGGGAGTCCGAGCCGCTGAAGCGATAGGTCCCCGTCTTGTAGCTTCCGCTTGATGAGGAGGAGGAAGTGTAGGACGAGGAGGACGAGTAAGAGGAACTTCCGCTCCCACCGTAGCGGAGAACGCCGGACCAGGGGTAGTTCCTGTAGGAGGTCACGCAGATCTCACCGCCCTGGTCGCCGGGCTCGTCGCTTCTGTCGGGGAAGGATGACGTGGGCTCGCTGCCTTTGGCACCGATCATGTATCCCCCTCCCAGGTAAACCTCTGTGTGTACGCCTGGCGTGAGGAGAATGTCCCCGCGCTTCAGGCCGTCTGTGGAATTCCCGTAGAGCCCCAGCTCATCGGCGGGAATCCAGCGGAAGCCGGCGGCCTTGAAGGCGGTGATCATATCGCCTGTGTAGCCGGTTGTCCGGGAAACGTAGCCGAGGTCGAAGCCGGCCTTCCAACAGGCCGTGATGACTAAAGAGGAACAGTCATAGTCGCTACCCCACCGGTTCTCCTGGCTGTAGCCGTGGTCATTGTCATCGGCGATGGAGGACATCCAGCTGATGGCATTTTCCATGGAGCCGGCGAAGACGGGGGTCGTGACTGTGAGGGCCGTCAGGGAGACGGCCGCAGTGAGCAGTAACTTTCGTATGCGGGACATGCACACCTCCTTCCCTTGGAAAGGAGTCAGGGCTCCCCTGCCTGACCAAAAACCCCTGAAACGTAAAATAGCCCTTTCACGCACGCTGTAAGGACCGATCATCCCCCGCAAGGAGGCTCCCCTATGACATGATTCAGACAGGTGTACGCGAAAATAGCCACTTATGTATACTTATAATAATAGATACGTCATAAAAATGCAAACATTATTTAATTAGATTTACGCAAAGATTACAAATTTATTAACGGCTGGCGGCGGGAAAACGACGTTTTGCCGAGCATGTAGATTGTCAATCATGGCAAAATAGTCTATCATGAAATATACATGGGTAATATGCATCCGGGCATCGCGCGAGATCTGGAATGCAAAGGATTGCCTGCTTTTGGAGAGTTGGTTGAAGCTGCGGGGGTGCGGGCGTAGTCTGCCGGAGAGCCGGTTGAAGCTGTCGGAGATTCGGGCGGAGCCTTCCGGAGAGCTGGTTGAAGCTGTCGGAGGTCCGAGCGGCGTCTGTCGAAAATCCGGATGGATTTGCCGGAGGCCCGGCGGGATTCTTCGGATCGGGCAGGGCTTTCATTTCCCGGAAAAGGAGGAGCTTTATGGCTGTGAGAAAATATGACCTGAAAGAAGACTGTACCTTCCTGAAGGACGGAGAGGCGGTGTGCGTGATCCTTGACCAGACCGCTCTTCCGGGGCGACGGATCTACCGGGAGCTCACCACGGCGGAGGATTTCTACGAGGCCATCAAGACGCTGGCGGTCAGAGGCGCGCCGGCCATCGGCGTCTGCGCCTGCTACGCCATGTACGTGCTGGCCGCCAGGATGGAGGCGACGGATTTTGCGGATCTTCGGGCACGGCTGGGGGCGGACGGGGACTACCTCATTTCCTCCAGGCCGACCGCGGTCAACCTGGCCTGGGGCGTCCGGGAAATGCTTTCATTTGCCGACAGCCTGGCAGACCTGCCCATCCCGGAGATCGTCGCGGCCATGCGGGAGAAGAGCGAGGAGATCCACCGCGACCACATCGACATGAATTACCGGATCGCCGAGTACGGGCTCACACTGGTGAAGCCGGGCGACGGCATCCTGACCCACTGCAACGCCGGCCCGCTGGCCTGCCTCAAATATGGAACCGCGACGGCGCCCATTTTGCTGGGACACGAGCGGGGGATTCCCTTCCGCGTGTTCGCCGATGAGACCAGGCCGCTGCTCCAGGGCGCGCGGCTGACGGCCTACGAGCTGTCGGAAGCCGGCGTGGACGTGACGCTGATTTGCGACAATATGGCCAGCCTGGTCATGAAGAACGGCTGGGTCCAGGCGGTCTTCGTGGGCTGTGACAGGATCGCGGCCAATGGCGACTTCGCCAACAAGATCGGGACCTCGGGCGTGGCCGTTCTGGCCAAATACTACGGGATCCCCTTCTACACCCTGGGGCCGACCTCCACGGTCGACATGGACTGCCCCACCGGGGCCGACATTGAGATCGAGCTCCGGGATCCGGAGGAAATCAAGTCCCGCTGGTACCGGGAGCCCATGTCCCCGGCCGGCGTCGCCTGCTACAATCCGTCCTTCGACGTGACGGACCACTCCCTCGTCACCGCCATCGTGACGGACCGCGGAATCGTTTATCCGCCCTTCGACGAGAACCTGCGGAAGCTGTATTTATGAGATGCTTCGCACTGACGGTTCGGCGCCGGCCATCGGGGACTGCCCCGCGCCATGTTCGGCCGCGCACAGAACCGTCAGCGCTTTGCTGCAAAATGAAACCAAATGATAAAATCAGAGGAGGTTCACAATGATGACTACATCCCCGTCTGCCTGCATTGATTTAAAGCCCGGCACCCACATCGCCAAGGTCGTCCTCATGCCCGGCGACCCGCTTCGGGCCAAATATATAGCCGAGACCTACCTGGAAAACCCGGTCCTCTTCAACGACGTCCGCAACATGCTGGGCTACACCGGGACTTACGAGGGCAAGGAGGTCTCCGTCATGGGGTCCGGCATGGGCGTGCCTTCCCTGGGCCTTTACGTCCATGAGCTCTTCAACTTCTTCGGCGTCGAGGCCGTGATCCGCGTCGGCTCCGGCGGCGCCCTCCCGGAGAACGTCCACGTCCGCGACGTGGTGATCGCCATGAGCGCCTCCACCAATTCCGGTTACCTCGATGCCTACGATCTGGTGGGCACGCCGGCGCCCACCGCTGACTTTGAGCTCCTCATGAACGCGGTCAAGGCGGCGGAGGAGCTGGGCGTCAAGGCGGACGTCGGATCCGTCTACACCTCCGATTTCTTCTATCATCCCAACAGTGAGATCAACCAGAAGGCCAGGGCCTTCGGTCTTCTCTGCGTTGAGATGGAGACCGCGGGTCTCTACCTGGAGGCCATGGCCAACCACAAGAAGGCCCTGTCCCTCCTGCAGATTTCGGACCACATTTTCACGGGCGAGTGCCTCACGCCGGTGGAGATCCGGGAGGGCTTCCACGAGATCATGGAGATCGCCCTCAAGACCGCGGTCCGGACAGAGCTGTGATCCCCTGGGGAAAATGACAACACCGCCTTTGGGGCGGAGCTGTGAGTTCCCGGGAGAAAATGACAACATCGCCTTTGGGCCAGAACTGTGAGCTCTCCGGGAAAAATGACAACACCGCCGGCCTTCGGAAGAACTTCCGGACAGGCCAGCGGGAGTCCATTCTTAAAAGAAAATAAAGCGTGGATGAGATTTCTTGTCATTTGGGGGGCTTTGGTATTATAGTTATTTTGCAGGCCATCCGGCGCCTGTCCGGCGGGCCTGTAT
>CAMONF010000153.1 GCA_946620335.1 uncultured Clostridia bacterium | reverse complement strand
GTGAGAAACTGGGAATCAGGGACGGTTCCTTTTCCCACTTTTCGTTTTACGAAAAGTGGGAAAAGGAACCGTCCCTGATTCCCAGTTTCCAGTTTCTCGCCTTCGAAAAGTGGGAAAAGGAACCGTCCCTCATTCCCATTTTTTCGCCAATATTCCCCTCCTGTCGATTTTTGATGAAAAAAAACATAGAATCTGCATATGGTTTATGATAAACTCTATTGAATATAGGGGCTGTCAGGCTCCTGTATGCCCGGCAATGGGCGAAGATTTAAAGAAAAGGCGGTGATGGAATGATAGGTGAGAACATCAAGGCCGTAAAGGAGGCGGAGGCCAAAGGCATGGCAGCTATTGCGGATGCCAAAAAGCAGGCCGAAGATCTCGTGAAAGCGGCCAGGGCTGACGCCGGGACGATCGCGGCGGAAGCTGAGGAGGCGGCCAAGGCAGCCAGGGCAGCCAGTCTGAAGGCGGCTGAGGCGGATGGCGCAGCTCTGATTGAGCAGGCGAAAGCCGAGTCCGCGGAGGAGGTCGAAGCCATGAAAAAGGCCGTGGCAGACAAGCGCGAGGAGGCCATCAAGCTGGTCATGGACGCGCTGGTCTGACGGACCCGGCGCGGGAGGAGACGAGTTCCTCCCACTGAAGGATGTGCCGGGGCATGAAGGATGCCCGGATGGCTGCCTTCACAAATATGATTTCATCGGTCCGTGTGGCCGCTGAGATATCCGGCGCGTGTGCGCCGGGAAGGGTGTTCATTTTTCGATGGACACTGCAGCAACTATAGAAAGGCGGGGTAACTATGGCAATTGTAAAGATGCAGAAAATCAGCATCTGTGCGCATAAGTCCAACCGCAAAGCCGTTCTTGAAACACTTCAGAGCATGGGCGTCATGCAGCTCATCACGGAGGAGCTGGACGATCAGGAGCTGATGCGGATGGATACCGCAGAGGCGAGGAGCAATTTCCTGAAAAATGCAGACCTCGCCGACCAGGCCCTGGCTGTCCTGAACCAGTACGCGCCGGAGAACAAAGGCTTCGCAGCCTCCCTGGCGGGTAAAACGGAGGTCAGCCGCACGGACTATTCCAAGTCTGTGGGCGAGCACAAGAAGACCATGGCTGTCGTGAGACAGGTTCTGAAGGAAGAAAAGGCCATCTCGGAGTGCAGGGGAATCATCCAGAGCGATGAGAACCAGATCGGGGCCCTCACGCCCTGGCTGGGGCTGGATGTGCCCATGACCTTCCAGGGGACCTACAAGACGGCGGCATTCATCGGATCGGTCCCCGGTACGGTGGATGAGGCACAGCTTTATGCGCTGATCCGGGACAAGGAGCCGGAGCTTACGACGGTGAGCTGCGAGGTCCTCTCGTCCCAGAACGACGCCACGAACATCTCGGTGCTTTGCCTGGATAAGGATAAGGACAAGGTCGAGTCGGCCCTGAGAGCCGCCGGCTTTGCGAGACCGGCCCAGGCATCGGCCAAAGTGCCGGCGGAAGCCAAAGCGGAGCTGGAGAAGGATATCGAGGAGCAGAAAAAGCAGATATCCCAGCTCGAAGCGGCCATCGCCAGCAAGGCCGGTAAGCGGGGCGATATGGAGATCGCCGCCGACTTCTACCGGACCAGGGCGGAAAAGTACCGGATGCTGGGCACGATCCCACAGTCCAAGAGAGTCTTCTTCCTGGAGGGCTGGGTGCCTGCCGAGTCTGCAGACCGGCTGGCCAAGGTCATGGAGGACCGCTTCGGCGCGGTCGTCGGAATGGAGGAGACGCGGGAGGACGAGGTAGTGCCGACGGCGCTCCACAACAACAAATTTTCCAGCAACTTTGAAGGCGTTCTCGCCTCCTACGGCCTGCCGGCCCAGGGAAAGGCGGATCCGACCTTCATCATGTCCCTCTTTTATTTCTTCTTCTTCGGCATGATGCTCTCCGATGCCGGCTACGGCATCCTCATGGTCATCGGCTGCTTCGCGGCGGTCAGGATGTTCCCGAAGATGGAGGAGGGGATGAAGAAGTTCCTCAACATGTTCTTCTGGTGCGGTATCAGCACTACCTTCTGGGGATTCATGTTCGGCGGCTTCTTCGGCGACGTGATCGACGTGGTGGCCAAGACCTTCTTCGGCTACACAGGCCCGACGCCCATCTTAAAGCCCCTGTGGTTCAATCCACTTGAGCAGCCCATGCAGCTCCTCATCTGGTGCCTCCTCTTCGGCGTGATTCACCTCTTTGCCGGTCTCGGCATCAAGGGGTATGAGTACCTGAAGCAGGGCGACGCGGTCGGCTTTGTCAGCGATATCGTGGCCTGGTACATGTTCCTTGTGGGCCTGATCCTCATGCTCCTGCCCTCCGACATCTTCGCGGGCATCTCGGGCATGACCTTCCAGTTCCCGGCCTGGCTGAACCTTGTGTCCAAGGTCATCACCATCGCGGGCCTTGTGATCATCCTGCTCATGAGCGGCAGGGCCAACAAGAACTGGGGGCTTCGTATTGCCCTCGGCGCCTACGACATTTACGGCGTGACCAGCTGGCTGTCCGACGTGCTTTCCTACTCGAGACTGCTGGCCCTCGGCCTTGCCACCGGCGTTATCGCCCAGGTCATCAACATGATGGGCTCCATGGCGGGCGGCGGCGTCTTCGGCGCGATTGTTTTCATTTTAGTCTTTGTCGTAGGCACGGCCCTCAACATGGCGATCAACGTCCTGGGCGCTTACGTGCACACCAACCGTCTCCAGTACGTGGAGTTCTTCGGTAAGTTCTATGATGGCGGGGGCGAAGCCTTCACGCCGTTCCAAACTGCAAATAAATACATTGAAATCAAGGAGGAAAACTAACAATGAGTATGGGAATGGTCTTAGCATTATTCGGCGCTGTTCTTTCTACGGCTCTGGCCGGCATGGGCTCGGCTTGGGGCGTCGGCGTGGCAGGCCGTGCCGCAGCCGGTGTCGTCTCTGAGGATCCTAACCAGTTCGCCAAGGTCCTGATCCTGCAGCTCCTTCCCGGCACCCAGGGTATCTACGGTCTGCTGGTCACCTTCATCACGCTGTCCCAGATCGGTATTCTCGGCGGCGCCCAGGTGGCTGACACCAACACAGGTCTTATGTACCTGCTGGCTTGCCTGCCGATCGCCATTGTCGGTCTTTTCTCCGCTTATCATCAGGGCATGGTCTCTGTCGCTTCCATCGGCATCGTAGCCAAGAAGCCGGACCAGTTCGGTAAGGCCATGCTGTTCCCGGCCATGGTCGAGACCTACGCCATCCTGGCGCTCCTTATTTCCATCCTTTCCATCACCAACATTCCTAGATAACGAGGGGGAAAACTCATGGCAGGTATTGACAATATCATCGGTCAGATCCTGCAGGAAGCGCAGGAGGAGGCCAAAGGCGTGATCGCGTCCGCGGAGAAGGAGGCTGCTTCCATCCGCGAAGAGGCGCAGCGCAGCGCGGCGGCCGCGAAAGAGGCTGCCGATGAGCGCACCGGCGAGGCCGTGAAGACCTACGCTGCCCGCAGCCAGTCTTCCGCCGATATCACCAAGAAAAAAGCCATCCTGGCGGCCAAGCAGGCGCTGATCGAGGGCGTTATGTCCGAGGCGGTCAAAAAGCTGGAGGACCAGGATGACGCCGCTTACTTCGCCATGCTGAAGAAGATCCTGGCGAAGAACGTCCAGAAGGGCGACGGCACCATCGCATTCTCACCCAAGGATACGGCCCGCCTTCCCAAGAGCTTTATCGAGGAAGCTCAGGCCATCGCCAAAAAGGCAGGCGGCAGCCTCACGCTGGCTGAGCCGGTCAAGGGCATCGAGAGCGGCTTCGTGCTCGCCTACGGCGGTATCGAGGAGAACTGCTCCCTGGAGGCCATTTTCGAGGCCAACAGGGAGGGCATTCAGGACAAGGTATACAGATTCCTTTTCTCCTGAATTTTGAAGTAACGATCGCAGCTCGCGCTGCAGACACAGTTAAGGAGCAGTTAAATGGCATCAGATTGGGATTATATTTACGCGGTGGCAAGGATTCGGGTCCTTGAGACCCGCCTCCTGTCCGACACGGACGTGAGCACCATGGCCGGCCTGAAGGACGCGGCCGCGGTGGTCGCCTACCTGAAGGACAAGGGCTGGGGAGACGCCTCCACCCAGGGGAAGGATCCCGAGGCAATGCTGGCAGCGGAGGAGAGGAAGACCTGGGCCCTCATGAAGGAGCTGGGCGTCGACTTCTCCGTCTTCGACGTGCTCTCATTTCCGAATATCTATCATAATCTCAAGACCGGCATCAAGGAGCTGTGCACCTCGGGCAACCACCCGGAGGCCTTCTATGCCGATGATAAATATGACAGGGATGAGATGCTGCGGATTCTGAGGGACAAGGACTATGCGGCCCTGCCCGAGCATATGCGGGCCTGCGTGGCACCGGCCTACGAGGCCATGCTGACAGGCCGCGACGGACAGCTCTGCGACGTCATCGTGGACCGGGCCTGCCTGGAAGCCATCGAGGCGGCAGGCAAAAAGTCCAAATACAAGGTCATCCGGGATTACGCCGAGTCCCAGGTCGCCGTGACGGATATCAAGATCGCCGTCCGCGGGGCCAAGACGAAGAAGTCCCTGGATTTCCTCATGAAGGCGATCGCGCCCTGCCGGGCCTTTGACGGCAGGGGCCTTGCCCAGGCAGCATTCCAGGGGGAGGACACCCTGATGGATTATCTGACGGCCTCCGGCTTTGCCGAGGCTGCGGAAGCCCTGAAAAAATCCTACTCAGCCTTTGAACGCTGGTGCGATGACCGGATGATCCGGTCCATCAAGCCGCAGAAATACGAAATCATGTCCGTCGGACCGTTGGCAGCCTATGTGCTGGCGCGGCTGAACGAGATCAAGACAGCGCGGATCCTGATCACCGGCAAGGCCAACCACCTGCCGGAAAATGAGATCCGGGAAAGAACGAGGGAAATGTATGTCTAAGATAGCGGTTATGGGCGATTACGACAGCATTTACGGGTTCGGCACGCTGGGGCTTGATACCTTCGCCGTGACAGACCCGGAGGAGGGCGCACACCTTCTGAGGCACCTGGCGGAGAATGACTATGGCGTCATTTATATGACGGAAAAGCTTGGCGCTGAGATCTCGTCGGAGCGTGCGCGCTACGCGAACAGGATCTCGCCGGCCATCATCCTCATCCCGGGTGTTCAGGGGAACACCGGCGAGGGTGTCAGGGGCGTCAAAGCGAGCGTTGAGCAGGCTGTCGGATCCGACATCCTGTTCGGCGGAAACGGCTGAGCGTGAGGATACGGGCCCGATGGCCCGCCACGCAGGGTACAGGAACGTACTACGCGGCCTTTCGGCCGCAGCTTCCCGGAACGGGCTGCCATCCGGCCCGGACCCGGAGATAAAGGAGAAACAACATTGAGCACAGGCACGATTTTAAAGGTTGCAGGACCGCTCGTCATTGCCGAGGGCATGCGGGACGCGAACATGTTCGACGTCGTTCGTGTCAGCAAGCAGCGTCTGATCGGTGAGATCATCGAAATGCACGGCGACCAGGCATCCATTCAGGTTTATGAAGAGACAGCGGGTCTCGGACCGGGCGAGCCGGTCGAGTCTATGGAGGTCCCGCTTTCCGTAGAGCTTGGCCCCGGCCTCATCAATTCCATCTACGACGGTATCCAGCGTCCGCTGAACGGTATCATGGAGCAGACACACTCCAACAACCTCCAGCGCGGCGTTGAAGTCGCGGCCCTTTCTCGCACGGCCAAGTGGGACTTTGTGCCCACCGCCAAGGTCGGCGATGAAGTGGAAGCTGGCGACATCATCGGTACCGTCCAGGAGACCCCGGTCGTACTTCAGAAGATCATGGTCCCCTACGGCGTAGCCGGAACCATCAAGGAAATAAAGGCAGGCTCCTTCACAGTCGAGGAGACGGTCTGCGTTCTGGACACCAAGGACGGCGACAAGGAGCTGACCCTCATGCAGCGCTGGCCGGTCCGCCGCGGTCGTCCCTACAAGACCAAGCTGGCCCCCCAGAAGCCGCTGATCACAGGACAGCGCGTCGTCGACGCCTTCTTCCCCATCGCCAAGGGCGGTGTGGCTGCCATCCCGGGCCCCTTCGGCTCCGGCAAGACGGTCACCCAGCACCAGCTGGCCAAGTGGTCGGAGGCCGACATCGTCATCTACATCGGCTGCGGTGAGCGCGGCAACGAGATGACCGACGTTCTGAACGAGTTCCCGGAGCTGAAGGACCCGCGCACCGGCGAGTCCCTGATGCAGAGAACAGTTCTGATCGCCAACACGTCCGATATGCCGGTTGCGGCCCGCGAGGCTTCCATCTACACCGGTATCACCATCGCCGAATACTTCCGCGACATGGGCTACGACGTGGCTGTCCTGGCCGACTCCACCTCCCGCTGGGCCGAGGCGCTGCGTGAGATGTCCGGCCGACTGGAGGAGATGCCCGGTGAGGAAGGCTATCCTGCATATCTGGGATCACGTCTGGCTCAGTTCTACGAAAGAGCCGGCCGTGTAGAGACATTGGGATCAGAGCCCCG
>CAMONF010000152.1 GCA_946620335.1 uncultured Clostridia bacterium | reverse complement strand
CCTCGATACTCTCCTTGAGCCCCTTGTCCAGAAGTTCCTGATAAAAAGCGTGAATATCGTCCACCACAAAGGAAAAGTGCGTGTACCCGTACTTGGCCGGGTCATACGGGTTGTCGATGTGGGCATCCACCTCATTGAAGAGCTCGATGAAATACCCGTTCATCCATTCCAGATAGACGATCCATCTCACGTCCTTCAGCTCCTGAAGACGCGCAAGCACGTCAGAGGGCACCTTGGCCAGGTCCTCGGGGTCCTTGGGTATCATATCTCCATAGTAAAGGCTGAATTTCTCCCGGCAGCAGAGGATTTCCTCGTAAAATCTGACGCTTTTGTCCAGGTCATGGCACACAAAGCCGAGATGCGAATTGGGCTGTACGATCATTTTTACTATCCTCTTTTCAAAGGTGGGAATCAGGGACGGTTGCTTTTCCCCACTCTTCATTTTATGAAAAGTGGGAAAAGGACCCGTCCCTGATTCCCAGTTTCGCTGCCGCTTCTCACCCAGTCTGTCCGGGCGATTCCTCGTAAGAAACGATTTCCTCCTGGTCGGTGATCCCTTCTTCCTCCTCTTCCTTCTTGAGGGCATCCGGCTCAAAGTTGATCCGCTCCTCTTCCACTACCAGAGGCCTGTCAAGGACTCGGGTGTTGATGGACAGGATGTACTCGCCCAGAAGGCCGATGAAGAAGAGCTCCACGCCTCCCAGGAAGAAGACACCGATGACCAGCGGCGCGATGCCGGCCCGGAACCAATCCCAGTGGATGAGCTTCAGGATAAAGTAGACCAGAGCGGCGATAAAGCTCAGGGCGCCGATGATGCAACCCGCGAAGGTGGCCAGCCGCATCATGACCTTGGAATAAGAGGTGATACCGACCATGGCCACGTCGTAGAGACGGTAGAAGTTGTTGGAACTCTTGCCGGCCCTGCGGTTGGGCCGCTCATAATAGACCGTATCGTACTCGAAGCCGAACTCCGCCACCATGCCGCGGAAGTAGGGCATGGGGTCGTGGATCTGCCTGACAACGTGGACGAAGGCCTGATCGTAAAGCCCGAAGCCGGTAAAGTTCTCAATGTGGCCGATGTCCGTGATGGTCCGAAGGAACTTATAATACTGGCGGCGGGCGAAGGCCATGAGGGCACCCTCCTCCGTCTTGTTCTTGATGGCCAGAACGATCTTGTGGCCGGCCTCCCACCGGTGGACCAGCTCCGGAATCAGCTCGGGCGGATCCTGGAAGTCAGCGTTGAGGCGCACCACACAGTCTCCCGTGGCCTGCTTGAAGCCGTGGACCGGCGACCGCATCTGGCCGAAATTCCTGGCATTGAAAATGGCCTTGATCCTGGGATTCTCCTCACAGAGCTTCCGCAGCTCCACGCGGGTCCTGTCCTTGGACAGGTTGTCAATGAAAATCATTTCATAATCATACTGGGGCAGCTCCTCAGTGATGATCTTAATGACCGTCTCCGCCAGGGGCCTTACGTTCATCTCTTCGTTGTAAGTAGGTACAACTACGGATATTACCTTTTTTCCCATGCTTCTCCTATCTGATCACGCCTTGCTCCGGCGCTTCATAAATGCAACGGTCTCGCGGATTCCTTCCGGGAAATCCGTCTCCACCTCAAATCCTGTATCTGCCCTGAGCAGGCTGATGTCCGCGCAGAGGTTCCTGACAGGCCTGTCCTTCGGGTAAGGGATGTCGCCGATTCCCTGAAGCGGAACGCCGCAGGCCTCCGCCATCTCCTCGATAAAGCGGATCAGCGGCCGGCTTTCGCCGCTTCCAAGGCAGTAAATCTGTCCGGATCTACCCTTTTCCCCCAGCAGATACATGGCCTTCCCTGCATCCCGGCTGTAAAGGTACTCCCACCGGTGGGTGGCCGGTGAAAAATGAACACCTTCCCCCGCCAGCATCTTCGCAATCGAGCTGGCGATCATGGTGGACGGCTTGTCATAGGGGCCGTAAATGCTGAAAATCCTCGGCCAAACCCATTCCATTCCGATCTCATCACAGAGCATCCGGGAGAGAAGGCAGGCGGCCAGCTTGGCTGCCCCGTAGGGCGTGTTTGGCGTGGCCGGCGTATCCGGTCCAATCACAGGCAGGTCCTTGGGCCCATACTCGGCCTGGGAGCCTGCGCCGACGAACCGCCGGCAGCCCAGAGCCGCCGCTGCCCGGACAGCCTGAAGTGTCCAGGCAATGTTGGCCGCCTGCCGCTCCGTGCTGGCGTTGCGGGCTGCGCCTGTATTTCCCCAGGCGAGGTGAAAGAAGACGTCGCAGGTGTCCTGAACCAGGGCCGGCAGCTTGTCCAGATCTTCAAGACTGCCGTTCACACGGACCAGGTTTTCATTTTCCGGCAGCCTGCCTGCCCGGGGGGAGTCCTCGCGGACCAGGGCATACACCCTGACCCCCTGCCGCAGGCACTCATCGATCAGCGCGAGGCCGATCATACCGGTCGCGCCGGTCACAAAAGCTTTTTTCATAGTATCCTCTCTTCCGGAGGGGTTGGAATGGTCAATTTGGGAAATAAATCACTCCCCTGGGATTCAGCGCGCCAGAGAGGCATCGGTGAGCGGAATGAACATGTTCTCCGCCAGCTCCTCCCTGGGGAGGAAGGGAGCCAGGTCTTCCATGGGGGCGGATACAAAGGTGCCGTCCTCCAGTTTTCTGGAAGCCGTCTTGGGCTCCGTCTTCTGCGTGGTCGTCACGTACACAGCGGTCAGTGAAGGCAGCGGGAGCTCCATGGCCTTGGCCAGGTCATCGGCTATGGTCTCATTTGACCGGCTCTCACTGTAGCTGAAGCCGAAGCAGGCGGCGATTTTGGCCGGATCCGGGAAGTCCAGGTCCCCGCTCTCCGGGCCGACACCGATCAGCGGCTTTCCGAAGTAGGCGTTCTGGGTCTGGCGGATGGAATGGTAGCCGCCGTTGCAGACCATGAAAATGCGGACAGGCATCCGGTTCGTGGCTATGGTCTGCATTTCCTGCATGTTCATCATAAAGCTTCCTTCGCCGGTCACCAGGGTCACCGTGCGGGACTCGTCCGCCCGGGAGACGCCGATGGCCGCGGGCAGTCCGTAGCCCATGGAGGCAGTGGAGGAATTGGTGACGAAGCGCTGGCCTTCCTTGATACGGAAGGTCTGGCTGCCGGCCACCCGGGAGGTGCCGCAGCTCACGACGATGTTATCCTCCGGGCCGAGAAGGTCCGAGAGAACATCATAGAACCGATAGGTGTTGCCAAGGCCGTCCGGCTGCGGGGCCTTCATGCGGTCCAGGACCACCGGATAGCGCTCGCGCCAGCGGGCGATCGTTGCCAGCCAGTTCTCTCTCCGAAAATTCTCTCCGGAGCCGACCATTTCGGTGAGCAGACGGCAGAGGGAGCGGGCGTCTCCGAGGACCGGCAGATCCACATGGAGGTTGGGCTTCCTGAGCTCCTCCACATCCAGGTCATTGATGATGGTGTAGGCGCCCCTGGCCCAGGTCGAGAAATCAAAACCTGTCTGGTGGATGCTCTGACGGCTCCCGATGGAGAGGAGAACGTCGCAGTTCTGCAGTGCAAAGTTGCCCGGGCGGGAGCCGGTCATGCCGCTCCTGCCGGCGTAATAGGGATCTTCTTCAGCCATGATGTCCACGCTGGACATGCCGGTGATGACCGGGATACCGAGGGTGTGGACCATTTTCATGAAGTCAGCCCAGCCGCCGGAGGCGCGGACGCCGAAACCGGCGAAAATCAGGGGGCGTTCTGCCTGTCTCAGCTTTTCAAGGATCCGGGCGGAAGTGTCTTCATTTACCGGAACGGACGGGAAGCCTTCCACGGGAGCCGGGGCCTCCTCATAGCCCTCGGCAACCGGATCAAAACCGCGAAGCTCATCCGGCTCGACGGAGGCAGCCTGGATGTCCAGCGGCACGTCAAGCCAGACAGGACCGCGGCGGCCGGCCATCATGAGATAGAGAGCCTTCTCCAGGTGATAGCGCACATCTTCCTTCCGCTCGATGAGGGCGGCATACTTGGTCATATGGGAGGCGGCGGGTGTCACGTCATACTCCTGCACACCCATGGTGCGGAGATTAAGGCCGGTGGAGCGGACAGAAATCTGGGTCCGGACCTGACCGGAGAGGACCAGCATGGGCTGGGACTCCATCCAGCCGCAGACCACGCCCGTGATGGCGTTGGTTGCGCCGGGGCCGGCCGTCACGCAGACGCAGGCCGGACGGTTGTCGATCCTGGCGTAGGCTTCGGCCGCCATGGCGCAGGCCTGCTCATGGTGGTGGAAGGTGACCTTGAGGCGGGGACTGTGCCCCAGAGAGTCGTCCATGTGCATGGCCACACCGCCGGTGACCATGAAGACGTTGGTGATTCCGAAATCGGCTATTTTCTCAGCAATGTAATTAGAAACCTTCATGTTCGGCGTCCTTTTAGCCCACGTAGTCGGGGCATCTGTTCTCGCAGACCATCCGTTTTCCGGAGGCCTCGATGGGAATTTCATCCACATATGTCACAGTGATGTCCGCGTCTTCGCCAAGATACCTGCGATAGAGGCCCACCACCTCAGCTTCGTTGATCTTGTCCCGGTCGGCGTTCAGGAAGAGCTCATAGCTCTTCTTCGTCCACTGGATGCACTTGGCCTGGTGGACAATGCCCTCGAGGTTGATCAGAACATTCATGAACACATGGATCGACAGGGGCTCGCCCTTGGTGTTGTACATGAGGGAACCGCGGCGGCCATAGATTTCTGTAAAGTATCCGTGGATCCTGCCCTTGTCGTCGACCACTTTTTTATAGATGCCGGTGTCACCCGTGTCATAGCGCAGCATGGGGAAAGCCTTGTTGTAGTAGTCCGTGACGACGATCCTGCCCAGTTCCCCTTCCTCAGCCGGCTCGTCAGAATCCAGCTTCAGCATCTCAAAATAGAAGTTGTAGAGGTCGCAGGTATATTTTTCCTTGTCGTCGCCGATCTGGCAGGCCATGAACCCGTTCTCGTTGTTGCCGTAGGACCTGACCGGGTTGAAGCCGAAGATTTCCTTGACCTTGTCGTAGCAGGTGTCCGTCAGGGCCTCGCCCATGGCGAAGACCATCTCCACGTCCCAGACGCTCACATCGTATTTCGTGCGCTCCAGGTAGTCCACCAGGGCCGTCAGGGCGCTGGAGTAGCAGACCAGGACCTGGATCCGCTGCTTTCGAATGGTCTCGCAGATGCCTGCCAGGGCTTCGTCTCCCATGTTGGAGATATCGATCATGACCAGGTTGGTCTTGGTCAAAGTCCACCAGGACCTCTTGTTCTTGCCCTCGATCCAGACACGGAACTCACCGCGCTTCATGCCGAGGCGGAAGCCGTTCAGTTCCATGACGGACATAAAGTTCATGTTCACGCGGACCATCTTCTCGCCGTCACACAGCACAGTGAAGGGCGCGCCTGTGGAGCCGCTGGTGCTGAGCCTGTAGAGGCTGTCAGCCTTGTCTTTGTATTCGTCGCTCAGGATCGCATCCCGGTTCTCATTGTAGGCCATCTTGGTCATGACCGGCAGGTCCTGCAGACGCTTTGCGCCGGCGTAGCCCTTGTAAAACTCACAATGCCCGATGGCATAGTCCATGAGGGACCTGATCCGGCGCTCTTCATAGACGGGCGTGATGCCTTCCATGATTTCCCGCTTGTTGACGGCCTTGACCTTGTTCTGATGGCCGCCCTGCATGAGGTCCAGGGCGTTCCAGGCAGCCCGTCTTGCCACTTCTCCAAACTGCATATTTCATTTCCTCCCGGAGCCGGACCTGCCGGCCCCCCGATCTGTTAAGGCGCGTATCTCTTCCGCCCGGCCTTCCGCCTGGCGGGCATTTCCCGCGGCTTTGTTCTCTTCTGCTCTCCCGCTTGGCCTGTCACCTCTGTCTCCCTTGAGACAGGTGCGGCGGAAACTTACGAATCATGTCTTCATTTCTCCGGCATGAGCTGACGGCCAGATTTCACGAACCCCAGCACCATGACGGCAAGGATCCTCAGCGCGTTGGCGATCAGGACAGCCGTCGAAAAGCCCATAAGGCTCCCCCGGCCAATGGTGAAAATGAGGACCAGCAGCACACCCAGATGGATGAGCTGAAGTGTGAACTGCCACCGCTCGTTCGTGAAGGTCAGAACGATCATGAAGAGGTAGGTGGACAGAAGACCCAAAATCTGGCTCAGGTTGACCACCGTCACGATTCCGCGCACGGAATCAAAGAGATTCCGGTAAAAGAGCCATATGAACAGCGGCGTTCCCACCTGGGCGGCGACGAAAAAGAGAAAGGCCACCAGGAAGCCGAGTCCGGAATACTTGAGGAACTGCTTCCGGTAGAGGCGGACGTTGCGCTTGGTCAGATAAGAGATGATGATGGTATTGACCGGCGCCACCAGAAGGACCAGGGTCTTGCCGATCAGGGACGTGACATAGTACTGGGTCACGGCCAGATCGCCGATCAGCGCGGCGAGGAGCAGTCTGTCCACATTGAGCGTCAGGTTGGTCAACAGATAAGAGACGACCAGAAAACTCTCGCGCCTTACGACGCGCCCGAAATACCGGCTCCGCTCGAAGAACCTGTCAAACACGCTGCCGGTCAGGGCCAGGTAGATAAGAGCCAGGACCTCGCCGGACAGGAAGATCAGCTGCCAGCTGCCCGTCAGGTGGTACAGCAAAAAGCCGGCCATATACCCTGCCGTGAGGACCGTATAGTAGATGAAATACCGCCGGTAATGGAGGCTCAGCCTGTACTCCACATCCCCGTAATAGCGGAAAATCGTCGTCATGAGGAGCAGGCCTGTGAGGACCGCCTCCCCGGCGCCTCCGATCCTGCCGCGGGACATGATCAGGCAGATAAGCGTTCCGATTCCCCCGTATGCCAGGAGCATAAGGTCGAAGTCGCCGTTCTTGACCTCCGCCTCTCTCCGGATGACCAGCCGCCCCGTGTTCAGGGACTGCCCGATGGAGGGGCAGAGAATGGCGACCAGGCCCATGATGTAAAGGAGATTCCCCAGGGCTTCGGCACCCATGATATGGTTCAGGCGGGGATAGACGATGGCCTGCAGGACACCGTTCATGAGCAAGGCCCCGCCGATGGTGTAGGCGGTATTGCCCAGGATCCCCTTCGATTTCTCAGGTAGCTTCAAGTTGTTCTCCTAAATGACTGCATGGATAAAGGCGGACAGGTTCTGATTTCCGTCCGCCATGTTAAGTACTAGTTCAGGGCTGGTAAGCCGGGCACCGGTTCACAATGTTCTTCATTTTCCCAGAATTCAGGACCGGGATCTCTCCGACGAACTGCACGTCGATCTCCGCGTCATCGCCGAAATATCTCCGCACCAGTTCCTTCATGGCCTCCGTGTCCAGCTTGTCAGGCTCACCGTTCAGTTCCAGGGTATACCGCTTGATATCCTCCTGGATGAAGCGGTACTGCTTCAGGTCGTCCAGCATGGCCAGTCCGTTGTAAAGCACGAAGGGCGACACGATCCGGCCCTTGGTGTCGTAAATGAGATCACTCCGACGGCCATAAAGCTCCGTCAGCATAAAGCGGTAACGTCCGTGGCTCCGCTTGTGCTCTCCCGCCGCCAGGTCGCCGTTCTCATAGCGGATCAGGGGCATGGCGTAGTTGTAGAGGTCGGTGATCACGATCCGGCCCAGCTCGCCGTCCTCGGCGGGCTCGTCGCTGTCCATTTTCAGGATCTCGTAGTAATATCCCTCGGTGTCGATGTAGTAACCGTCGCCGTGGGGCATCTGGATGCCCATGATCCCATTCTCCTCGTTGGAGTACCAGGCCCGGACCGGGCAGTTGAACTGCCGCTCCAGGTTCCGGCGGACAGGCACCGGCATGGATTCGGACATGGGAATCACGCAGCAGATACTGAAATCAGACGTGTCGATCCCCTTTTCGTCGATAAAGCGGCTGATCCTTGCCAGGGCGGAGGAATAGCCGATGAGGACCTGGACCTTCTCCTTCTTAAAGCCCTCCACCATCTCATAGAGGGCCGCATCGTCGATGTTGGCCCAGTCGATCTGAATCATGTTCTCGGCGATCAGGGACAGACGGCTGCGCTTGGCGTGGTCTCCCACCCAGAGGCGGATGAAAGCCACCTTCATGCCGATGAAATAGCCGCCCACAGCGCTCAGCAGAATGCTGGCGGCCGTGTTGTGCTCGATCTTGTCCTTGTTCTGCACGACCATGAAGGGAGTGCCTGTGGACCCGCTGGTGTACATGGTCCGGTTGTCCGGGGCGTCCTTGTAGAGGGAGGACGTAAACAGATCGTAGTTCCCGCGGACCAGGTCCTTGGTCACGATGGGCAGCTCTTCAAGGGGCGTGTCCTCGTCGAAATCCGCGTAAAAAGGCGTGGTCTTCACTGCATGGGCGATGAGACGGCGGATCTTGTCGTCCAGGACCCGTTCCTTAGTGGAGTGCTTAAAGCTCTCGCGGATCTCATTGTAATACTTTCTGACATGGCCTCCCTTAAGGGCATCCACCGTCCAGTAGCCGTACCAGCGTGCGCTTTCGTCAAGCAGCATAGTTTCTCCTCTCATCCCGCAGGAAATGAGACCCGCGGGCTGTATTTCCAAAATGCAGGGACTCTCACGGCCTTCACAGCCTTTCCTCCCCGCCTGCAGATCGGACCGTTTCCGACCCCTCTCAGCGTTTACCGATAGCTTCCTTCAGCTTGTCGGCCATGTAGGTCAGCTTGTCCTCGGTCATGCCCGGATACAGGCCGACCCAGAAGTTATTGGCCATGATGTGGTCCGTGTTCTTCAGATCGCCGATCACGCGGCAATTGTTCTTCACGTGCTCATCCGCCTGGAAAGCGGGATGACGGGTCAGGTTGCCGGCGAAGAGCATACGGGTCTGGACGCCCGCCTTCTCAACATACTGCACGACCTCGTTGCGGCTCACGCCCTCCCTGACCGAGATCAGGAAGCCGAACCAGCAGGGATCGGAATTCTCGGTGGCCTCAGGCAAAATGAAGGCATCCTCCGTCCCCTTGAGCGCATCTCTCAGGAAAGCGAAGTTCTCCCGGCGTCTCTGGGCGAAAGTCGGGAACTTCTCCAGCTGGGCCACGCCCACAGCCGCCTGCATGTCGGTGGCCTTGAGGTTGTATCCCATGTGGCTGTATACATACTTGTGATCATAGCCGGCCGGCAGGGTGCCATGCTGGCCGTCGAAGCGGTGGCCGCAGAGGTTGTCGCGGCCGGGAGGACACACGCAGTCACGGCCCCAGTCACGCATGGAGCGGACGATACGGGAAAGCAGCGGATTGTCTGTATAGACAGCGCCGCCTTCGCCCATAGTCATATGATGGGGCGGGTAAAAGCTGGATGTGCCGATATCGCCGAAGGTGCCGGTGAGTTTTGTCTCCCCGTTCAGGGTATAGAGGCTGCCCAGGGCATCGCAGTTGTCCTCGATCAGCCACAGGCCGTGGCGGTCGCAGAACTCCTTGACGGCCTTGATGTCAAAAGGATTGCCCAGTGTGTGGGCCATCATGACTGCTTTGGTGCGGTCAGAGAGGGCCTCCTCCAGCATGGACACATCCGCGTTGGCCTCGGGGATGGTCACATCGATGAAGACGGGCACAGCGCCGTACTGAACGATGGGCGACACAGTGGTCGGAAAGCCGCAGGCCACCGTGATGACCTCGTCACCGGGCAGGACCCGGCGCTCCCCAAGGAGCGGGGAAGTCAGGGCCATGAAGGCCAGGAGGTTGGCACTGGAGCCGGAGTTGACCAGGGATACGAAGCGCACGCCCAGGTACTCGGCGAATTTCTTCTCAAAGAGATCTGTGTAGCGCCCCGCTGTGAGCCAGAACTCCAGAGCGGAATCCACCAGGTTGTGCATCTCGGCCCGGTCATAAACGCGGGATGCGTACGGGATGCGGTCTCCCCGCTGGTAGGGCTTTTTATTTTCATGGAAGGCAGCCGCGTACTCGTCGACCATGCTGAGGATCTGCTGGCGTGCCTCCTGTTCTGTCATATTTTCAAACATATCCTATCCTCCGTTATGTATGCGGTGCCGGCGATGGGCCGGAGCCGCTTTCAGTTCATCGCAGCAAAGTATTCCCGGTTCTGACGGTCAGTGCAGGCGAGGACACCGCCGCCGTTTGCCTTGATG
>CAMONF010000151.1 GCA_946620335.1 uncultured Clostridia bacterium | reverse complement strand
TGGCGGTGCCTGTCCAATAACATGTGGTGGCGGCGGAGGTGATGGTGATGCCTCTCTCCTGCTCCTGGGCCATCCAGTCCATAGTGGCGGTACCGTCGTGGGTCTCGCCCAGCTTATAGTTGACGCCGGTGTAGTACAGGATACGCTCCGTCGTCGTGGTCTTACCGGCATCGATGTGAGCCATGATGCCGATGTTGCGGGTATTTTCGAGGGTAACTTTACGTGACATAGGTTTTACCCCCGGTTACCAGCGGAAGTGTGCGAAGGCCTTGTTGGACTCAGCCATCTTGTGAGACTCTTCGCGTTTCTTCACGGCGCTGCCGTGGTTGTTGGCGGCGTCCATGAGCTCGCCGGCCAGACGTTCCTTCATCGTTCTCTCGCTGCGCTTCCGGGCGTAGGTGGTCAGCCAGCGCAGACCCAGGGTCTGACGCCGCTCGGGACGAACTTCCATAGGCACCTGATAGGTGGCGCCGCCCACACGGCGGGCCTTGACCTCCAGGGAAGGCATGATGTTCTCCATGGCGGTGGTGAACACCTCGATGGGGTCCTTGCCGGTCTTTTCCTTGACGATGTCGAAGGCGCCGTAGACAACTTTCTGTGCGACGCCCTTCTTGCCGTCCAGCATGATGCTGTTGATCAGCTTAGTCACCAGTACGGAACGGTACATAGGATCGGGCAAAACTTCCCGCTTGGGTACGTTTCCTCTTCTGGGCACTTTGCTTCCCTCCTTCATATTAGAATGATTTCATAGGTACTCGAAAAGTGTCTTTTAACTTTTCAGACCCGCTTCGCCGGGCTCTGAAAAGCAACATCTTTCCGTGTAAGACAGTTTCCTGTCCTGTGCCTGCCTTGAGAGCTTCCCCATAGATGTACCGTAACCGGTCGATATATATGGTAAGCGACTCTTGGCAAAGCGCGCGCTTTGCAATGAGCGCAGTATTTCGCAATAATTGTCTGAGAGCCTCAGGCTTACTTCTTGGCGCCCTTGGGTCTCTTCGCGCCGTACTTGGAGCGAGCCTGCATACGGCCCTGCACACCCTGGGTATCCAGGCTGCCGCGGATGATGTGGTAACGGACGCCGGGCAGGTCCTTGACACGGCCGCCGCGGATCATGACCACGGAGTGCTCCTGCAGGTTGTGGCCCACGCCGGGGATGTAGGCAGTGACCTCGTAGCCGTTGGTCAGACGCACACGGGCGATCTTCCGCAGAGCGGAGTTGGGCTTCTTAGGAGTGGACGTACGGACGGCGGTGCAGACGCCTCTCTTCTGGGGGGAGGGCTGATCGGTCTCCTTGTTCTTCAGGGTGTTCAGGCCCTTCTGCATGGCAGGAGAATTGGACTTGTAGGTCACCTTGGCTCTGCCCTTGCGAACCAGCTGATTAAAAGTAGGCATGTTGTTCCTCCTTTCCTCAATAATAAATGTATTTATATTCTAACCGCACGGCCGGTCGGCTATACGGAGAATATCGAAGGGATCAGGCGAGGATGGCGGCCACCGCGCTTCCCACGGAGATGCCGCAGGCCGCGCCCAGCTCCGTCATGGTGGGAACGGATTCCGTCTCCACGCCGCTGTCCCGGCACAGGGTCTCTACCGGGCCGGTGATCCGGGGGTCGGCGTCCTCCGCCAGGAAAACCAAGGCGGCGGAGCCGTTTCTCAGGGCGCGGGTCACCTGCTTGGCGCCGGTCACCTTGTTGGCGGTCTTCAGGTCGCTGAGCATGGCGGTTCGCCTCCCTTTGATTGAAAAGTGGATGCGGCGAGAAACCAAAAAAGGCCGCAATAAGCCCTTAAAAGCTCACCGCAAGTTGAGATTTTAGCATACTTCTTATCATTCGTCAATTGTACACTCTGTAAGAAGGACAGGGGAAAACCGACCTCCGATTGGTCAGTTTTCCCCCTGTGTTCTTCTCGGCGGTCCGGGAAGGGGAAATGCCACGCTTCCGGACCGCTGAAAAGGGCTTATTTTGCTGAAAGATACCGCCGGATCTCCTCGTCGTACAGGTCCATCATCCTGCGGAGGACAGGGTCGTTCACGTCATAGGTCACGTCCTCTCCCACCCGGGCGATGGGCAGGACCTTGGGGGAGGTGCCGCTGATGAAGCCGGCGGAGAAGGCCCCCAGCCCGTCCGCCGGGATCAGTTCCTCAGAGACGGGAATGCCGTGCTCCGCCGCCAGCCGCAGGATCCGCTGCCGGGTGACCCCCAGCAGGACCTGGCCGGCAGGGGCGGTGACCAGGGTGTCCCCCCGGACGAAGAACAGGTTGGACTTGCTGCCCTCGGTGACCTGATTCTGTTCATTGACCAGAATGGCCTCAAAGAGCCCCCGCGACTCCATGAGGGCGTCGGCATCATCCCGGAGGGTCTGGTTGATGATCTTGGCATGGGGGTTCTCCCGGACGGACCGGAGGAAATCCGTGGCCACGCCCTTCTCGTACATCTCTGCCGTGGGATAGGCGGTGTGGGTGAAGAAGAGGTAGACGGTGCCGCCGTGGTCAAAGTCGTTGTAGATGAGCTTTACATTATAATCCTGCACTCCGTTGGCCCTGGCAAGGTCCGTAATGTGCCCCTCCAGCTCTTTCAGGGAGAAGGGGAGGGTCTGGCCGATGCTCTCCGCCGTGGCGGTGAGGCGGTCGAAGTGCTCGTTGAGGAACAGGGGCCTGCCCCCCATGAGCCGGATGACCTCATAGCAGGAGGGCTCCAGAACGTGATAGCGGGCGTCAAATTCGGCGCTGGGATACTGCTGCCAGTTCACCATGAACTTGTCCAGCATGGCCTGATCGGACATGATATATCGTCTCCTTGTGATTGGTTTGCTTAGACATCGCTGCGGAGGATCTTCATGAACTCCTCCCCGGTGATGGTCTCGTGCTGATAGAGGTGCTGGGCCAGCTGGTCCAGCTTCGCCCGGTTCTCCGTGAGGATCTGGGCGGCCTTGTCGTGCTGGCGCTTCACCAGCTCCACTACCTGCCGGTCGATGGCGCTCTGGGTCTCGGCGGAGCAGGCCAGGGCGGTGTCGCCCCCCAGGTACTGGTTGGTGACGGTCTCCATGGCCACCATGTCGAACTCCGGGCTCATGCCGTACCGGGAGATCATGGCCCGCGCCAGCTTGGTGGCCTGCTCGATGTCGTTGGAGGCCCCCGTGGTGGCGGTGTTGAAGACAAGCTCCTCCGCCGCCCGTCCTCCCGTCAGGGTGGCGATGCGGTTCTCCAGCTCCTCCTTGC
>CAMONF010000150.1 GCA_946620335.1 uncultured Clostridia bacterium | reverse complement strand
CAGGGGCGGTTCCTTTTCCCACTTTGTATAAAATGAAAAGTGGGAAAAGGAACCGTCCCTGATTCCCATTTTCCCAGCCTATACTTCCAAAAAGTGGGAAAAGGAACCGTCCCTGATTCCCACTTTCCCCTCTCACCTCTCCGGCACCTGCGACACCAGGATCGCCGCAAAGAGCAGGAGACAGCCGCAAAGTTCGCGCCCTGTCAGTGTCTGGTGAAGTATGATCCAGCCGGCCAGGGCAGAGAAAACACTCTCCAGGCTCATGATCAGGGAGGCCAGCGCCGGCTGAAGGCCCTGCTGGGCTATGATCTGCAGGGTATAGCCCACACCGCTGGAGAAGAAACCCGCATAGAAGATGGCGAGACCGGCCGCGGCCAGGCCTGACGCCGTCGGGTGCTCAAAGAGCAGCATACCCGCCGTGGCCAGGATCGACTCGGTCAAAAACTCCAGCATGGAGAGGAGCACGCCGTCCATGGATGGCGCAAAATAATTCACAGCCATGATCTGCAGCGAAAAGAGCAGCGCGCACAGCATGACCAGCCCGTCCCCGAGGCCGATGGTAAAACCGTCTTTGATACTGAGAAGGTAGAGGCCGATCACGCCCATGACCACACACAGCCAGATGATGGGCCTGACCTTCTGCCGGAACAAAATGGCCAGGACCGGCACGATGACCACGTACATGGCCGTGATAAAGCCCGCCTTGGCCGGAGTCGTGTCCGCCATGCCCGCCTGCTGCGCGTAGGAAGCCGCGAACAGGAAAAAGCCGCAGACAAAGCCACCCAAAAGGACATGCCGCCAGGCAGCCTTGGTGTGCGGAACGGCGCTTCGCTCTCCCTTAGCCTTTCTTCGCCTCTCCATGACCGCGAACAGGACGAGCATCATAAAAAACGCGATCCAGCTCCGGCTGGCCAGAAAGGTAAGGGGCTCCACGTAGGCCGCGCCCACATCCTGGGCCACGAAGGCGCAGCCCCAGATGGCCGCTGTGAGCACCAGCAGAAGGGAACTCGTCATTTCATTTTTCTTCATTAACTTTCTCTCGATACTTTCTAATTACTGCAAATAAAAACACCCCGTACTCTTGACCTGCCAGAGTCCGGGGTGATGCTGACTGCATGCCGCGGGCAACGGTCCAGGGGCCGCGCCTGCTTTTTCTTCCGTGCCTTACCGGCCTGACACAACTCAGGCGGTGAGGGCCTCCAGCTTGACGCTCCGCGCCACGTCGGCGCTCAGGGCCAGCTTCCGTCCCTTGAATGTGACGATCATGGAGCGGCCGTTGTTGTCGAGCACGCGCATGATGTCATTTTCCGAAAGATTCCAGGTCTTCTTCAGATACTCGGCGTAATCGCCCAGCAGCCATGTCACTCGATAGGACTGGCCTGCCTTTGATTTTTCCAGACTGATCATCGTGTTCCTCCGTCCGCCATGGCGGTCATGCTGCCATGGTCTTCGCTGAACGCGCCCCACAGGACGCCCCATAAGAAACGCGGAAAGTCTGTTTTGTTTTCATCGCCGGTCTCCCGGCAGACTTCAGCACTGCTTCCCTCTGTGCGGAAAAGGCTTTGAGGCTGCGTGCCACTGACCTGCAGGTCCGGTCTGCCAGCGATCCGGTCCGGCCATAGGACCGGCGCTTTTTCGTGATCACCCTTTATTATACTTGCAAAAATACGCGGAGACAATACTAACCTGGGAACAGAGAAACTGGGAATCAGGGACGGTTCCTTTTCCCACTTTTCGATTCTCGAAAAGTGGGAAAAGGAACCGTCCCTGATTCCCAGTTTCCCCCATCTGCGCTCCCCGAAAAGCGGGAAAAGGAATCGTCCCTGATTCCCAGTTTCTTTACTTTATTCGCTCTGAAGAGCCTCCACGTACCCCTTCAACCGTTCGCGGCTCCGCTCGGACAGCCCGCGAATCATCTTGACCATAGCATATTCTTCAGAATCGGCCCGAAGGACGACGTAGTCGACGGAAAACTTGTTGTCATTTCCGGCCCCTGTCAGGAGTTCCTCTGGGGTGACCCCCAGGGTGTCGCAAATGATCATGATCTTGTCAGCACCCGGGTTGACCCGCTTGTGCTTCCAGTCGCTGATGGTACTCTGGGGAATCCCTGTCTTCTGCGAAAATGTCTTCTGGGACATTCCCTTGCTCTTCAGGATCTGAAATATTCTGTCGCTGATAATCATGCTCTCGCTCATGTTTCACCTCAATTTACTCTAACCACTGCTCTTATCGCAATTGAGATAATCTTCTCCTGCAATGGGTTCATTGTAACATAGATTTCCGGGTTTTTCATAGTGTCTTCTAAACTAATTCACCTAAATCTGAGAATTAATTTTACTCTTAGGTAAATTTCGAAGGCCCGGGCATCCCCGCAGTCCTTTCCCGCTGCCTTCTGAAGGCACCACTAACTCGAATTCGCCCGGTCGGAAACGCATCGAGCCCCTGTCATTTGTAAGTAAGTCCCAACAAACAGGCTCCAAAGCGGCCGGTTTTAGGCACTATCGCAGAAATTTCTTGCCTTTTGCCGGGAGGGGGATTATATTACACGATAAACATAAAGGAGCCGTGGCGAACCAAGAGGCCAGGGCCCGAAATGTAACACCGTATACTCAGCTAATCATAAAAGGAGGACATTGTCATGTCATCATTATGGAAAAATATCGGCCTCTTCGCAGGCGGCGTTCTCTTTGGCACAGCCGGCATCTCCATTTTAAGCAGCAAGGATGCCAAGAAGGTCTACACCCACACCACCGCTGCCGTTCTCCGCGGACGCGAAGCTGTCCTGAAGACAGCCACCACCCTGAAGGAGAACTGCGACGACATCCTCGTGGACGCCAAGGCCATCAATGAGGACCGGGCCGCAGCGGAGGAAGTCTGCATCGGCGGCGAGGACAAGACCGACTTCACGGAATAAGACACGCTCTGCAGGCGGCTTTTGCGGCGGTCGCACCCCGGCTGCCGCGTCTCGACTCGTTTATTTCAAAACCAATTGACCAGCCATCCCCCCGGCCGAAGCCGGGGGGATGACGCTTTTTGCCCAAAATGTCCATTTGGAGCAGTTTTTTCGGCCTGCTCCCATCCCTTTGAGGGAGGTACCCTATGAAATGGAAGATTCTTCACGATGCCCGGGGAAGTCTGCGCGTCCACATGCAAAAGAGCCGCATGACCCTGCGCGAAGCGGACATCCTGGAATACTACCTGCGCGCCGTGGAGGGCGTGAAGGACGTCAAGGTCTACGAACGGACCGGTGACGCGATCATCACTTACACCTGCGGCAGAGATGCCCTGATCCGGGCTCTGTCCAGCTTCTCCTATGAAAATGAAGACATCCGCGCCCTGGCCCCGGAGCAGACCGGCCGCGCCCTGACCCGGGAATATCAGAACAAGCTCCTGAGCGTCGTCGTGAGGCGGTTCACGAGGAGGTTCCTCATGCCTCTGCCGCTCAGGCGTGTTTTCATTTCCCTCGGAGCGGCCCGCTATATATGGGAAGGACTCCGCTGTCTCTTCAAGGGACACATCCAGGTCCCGGTCCTCGACGCGGCAGCCATCGGCGTCTCCCTCATAAGAGGCGACTTCCAAACGGCGTCCTCCATCATGTTCCTTCTTAAGATAGGAGAGATTCTGGAGGATTGGACCCACAGAAAGAGCGTCGATGACCTGGCCCGCAGCATGTCTCTGGGCATCGACAAGGTCTGGGTCCGCGCCGAAAGCGGCGAGGTCCTCATGCCCGTCGGCAAGGTCCGCGTCGGCGACGAGATCGTGGTCCGCATGGGCGGCATGATTCCCCTGGACGGCGTCGTCCTCGAGGGGGAAGCTTCCGTCAACCAGGCCTCCATGACCGGCGAATCCGTACCTGTCCCCAAGGTTCCCGGCGCCTACGTCTACGCGGGCACCGTCCTCGAGGAGGGCAGCTGCGTCATCCAGGTGAAGAGCACCCAGGGCACCGGCAAATATGACCAGATCGTCAAAATGATCGAGGAGTCCGAGAAGCTCAAGTCCGCCACCGAGACCCGGGCCTTCCACCTGGCCGACCGCCTGGTCCCCTACAGCCTGGGAGGCACCCTCCTCACCTGGCTCCTGACGAGAAATGCGACCCGCGCCCTCTCCTTCCTCATGGTGGACTTCTCCTGCGCCCTCAAGCTGGCCATGCCCATCTCCGTCCTCTCGGCTATCCGGGAGGCCCAGGACCACAACATGACCGTCAAGGGCGGCAAGTTCATGGAAGCCCTGGCCCGGGCCGACTCCATCGTCTTCGACAAGACCGGCACCCTGACCCACGCCCGCCCCACCGTGGCCCGCGTCATCACCTTCGGCGGCGCCGAGGAAAATGAATGCCTCCGCCTGGCCGCCTGCCTGGAGGAGCACTACCCCCACTCCATGGCCAACGCAGTGGTGGCCGAGGCGGAATCCCGCGGCCTCATCCACGAGGAACGCCACTCCCGCGTCCAGTACGTGGTCGCCCACGGCATCGCCAGCACCGTTGAGGAGCGGGAGGTCATCATCGGCAGCTACCACTTCGTCTTCGAGGACGAGGGCTGCGTCATCCCGGAGGGGGAGCAGGACAAGTTCGACGCCCTGCCCGCCGAGTATTCCATCCTCTATCTGGCCTCCGGCGGCGTCCTCATGGCCGCCATCTGCATCGAGGATCCCCTCCGCGGGGAAGCCAAGGATGTCATCCGGACCCTCCACGACCTGGGCATTCAGAAAATCACCATGATCACCGGCGACAACCGCCGGACCGCCGAAGCGGTGGCCAACAAGCTGGACCTCGACGGCTATCTGGCCGGCGTCCTGCCCGCCGACAAGGCCGACTTCATCAGAAATGAACACAAGGCCGGTCGAACTGTCATCATGGTCGGCGACGGCGTCAACGACACCCCGGCCCTCTCCGAAGCGGACGTAGGCATCGCCATCTCCGACGGCGCCGCCATCGCCCGGGAAGTGGCCGACATCACCATCGCCTCCGACTCCCTGACCTCCCTGGTGACCCTCCGGGTCCTGAGCCAGCGCCTCATGGACCGGATCCACGGCAACTACCGGGGCATCATGACCTTCAACGGGTCCCTGATCGGCCTCGGGGTGCTGGGGGTACTGACTCCGGCCAATTCGGCCTTGCTGCATAATGTTTCTACCATTGGGATTGGGATCAAGAGTATGACCAATCTGTTGGATGGGTGAAAAATGGGAATCAGGGACGGTTCCTTTTCCCACTTTTT
>CAMONF010000149.1 GCA_946620335.1 uncultured Clostridia bacterium | reverse complement strand
CCGCAGAACTCCTCGACGTCGTGGACCGCATAGTAGGAGGGCACGCCCATGATGGCGCCCATCTCATAGCGGCGGCCGTTGTAGTAAGGAGAATGGCACTTGCCGCCGACGTGGTCCAGCTTCTCAAGGACCGTATAGTTCATGTAGCCCTTCTGCTGAAGATACATAGCAGCGGAGAGACCGGCCGGGCCTCCGCCGATTATACAGATTTTCTCATTGATATTCGACATAACGCGCTCCTTCTAGTATAATAATACTACCGTTCAATAATATCGCGGAGGGCTGAAGGCCGGGCATCACGCACAGACTTCAATGGTAATTTTCTTCGCGCCCGGAGGCATGTATTTTTCCTTCAGCTATTTCGTTACTCCGATAATTATTATATAATTATGACAGGTTTTTTGCAACAAAGGAGGTTTCTCTTTATGCATATTTATCAGAACTTTTCCGAGCTTGTCCGGACCTGGGAGGGGGACGACTCCCCTGCCCTCATTTACGGCGACACCCGGAAGAGCCTCACGCGCGATGCGCTCGCAAAAGAGATCTTCAGGGAAGAGGCCGCCATCCGTTCTCAGGGTCCGGGAAATGAATTCATTGTCACCGACCACACCCCCCGCACCATCATCCGGATCTTCGCATCCGTCATGGCCGGTCACGACGTGGTCCTGGCGGACGAAGGCATGACGGACGAAAGCCTGATGGCCCTCGTCCGGCTTGTACGGCCGACGTGGATCTGCGCCTCCGACGAAGAGTTGGCGGACCTGCTCATCCGGACGGCCGCGTCCTACAGCCAGGAAGCCGGCTCCGCCGGGCTCTCCCTGCTTCCCCCGCTTGCGCCCTGGGAGGAGGGCCGGGTGATCTTTTTCACATCCGGCACGACTGCCATGTCCAGGGCCGTGGTCCTGACCTCCCGCTCCCTCATGGCCAGCAGCTGGTCCGGGCAGAGCATGCTCCCCTGCGGACCTGGCGACACGCTTCTGTCCATCCTGCCCCTCTCCCATGTCTTCGGTTTCGTGTGCTCCCTGCTCTGGGGGCTCTCCTATGGGGCTGCCATCGCCCTCGGGCGAGGTGTGCGGCATATGCTGGAGGACTGCATGCATTTTAAGCCTACTATCCTGTCGGCAGTTCCCTCCGTCGCTCAGCTGCTCATGATGCGCGGCTCCCTGAACAGCGAACTCAAGACCCTGCTGGTCGGCGCTGCGCCGCTTCCCGAAGCCTCTGTCCGCATGCTGCGGCAGATGGGCATCCATGTCTATCTGGGCTATGGTCTCACGGAGACCTCCAGCGGCATCGCCATCACCCAGGACCTGGACAACCCCTATGACCTTTATCCCTGCCCCGGCGCCGACATCCGCATCGAGCCCGACGGCGAGATTTCCGTCTCCACTCCCTGCCTCATGGAAGGATACTATGATTTCGGCGCGGAAGGCGGTCTCACACCGGTCGAAGGCGGCCGTTTCTACACCGGGGATCTTGGACTTCTGGACAAGCAAGGCGCCCTGCACCTGACCGGCCGCAAGAAGGACATGCTGGTCCTGCCCGACGGGACCAAGATCTTCTGCCCCGAGTACGAAGCCGAGCTGGCTGACCTGTTGGGTACTGCGGACATTGCCCTCATTTTGAAGAACAACCGCCCCGTCCTCGCCATCGGGCAGACGCCGCCCGCAGCCAGGAACCGGCTCCTGGCCCTGATCGAGTCCTTCAACCGGCAGAAGGCCCGCAGCGGACAGATTGCGGACATTCTGGTCACGGAATTACCGCTGCCCCGCACCGCCACCGGCAAGATCAAGCGGTGGGAGATCCTTAATCTCAGGGACTGACCGCCTGCTCCGCAAAGCTGCCCTCCACATATATTTACCTGCTTCAAAACAATACTTGGGAAATGGCCTTCAGCCTTCACCCTCCACCCAGGAACACATCGTACAGAAAGGAACCATCATGGCTAAACTCACCAGACAGGAGATCCGTGAAAAAACTATCAAGATCATCCACAACTGCGTACCTGAGCTCGAAGGCGTTGAACTCACGGAGGATTCCGTCGTCAACACCGACATGGGCATGGACTCCATGAACTTCATCCTGGTCATCTGCAAGCTGGAGGCAGAATTCGACGTCAAGATTCCCGACAGGCTCTGGAACAAGCTCAGCACCCTTGGCCAGGTCATCGATGCCATAGAGAAGTACTCCAAGTGACCGGAGATTTTCCATGTACGAAAAGACCATACAGATTCGAAGCCACCATGTGGCCCCCAGCCGCCAGCTGCGTTTCTCCCGTCTTCTGGAATTCTTCCAGGACGCCTCCATCGCCCGCACCGAAGAGCTGAAGATGGGCCGGGACAAGACGCTGGACAAGGGTCTTCTCTGGGTCATCGCCCGCCAGAAGGTGGAAATAAAACGCATGCCCGTCTACGACGAGACCATCACACTCCGGGCCTGGCCTCTTATGACCATGCATATCCTGTTTCCGTGGCATTATGAAGTGGAGATCGCGGGGGATGTCGTCATTTCCGCGGATGCCGTCTGGACCCTCATCAGCGAGGAGAGCCGGCACTTCGTATTTCCCGAGGAACACGGGATCCGCATAGACGGGGAGATGGAGGGCCAGCCTTCCCTGGCCTCCTACCGTTATAACTTCACCGACGGGGCCGAAAGCGCCCATTTAAAGCCCCGCTACGCGGACCTGGACCTGAACGGACATATGAACAACTGCCGCTATTTCGACGTTATCTGGGACCTCCTGCCCCGGAATCTGCAGACCATTTCCCGTCCTGTCCGCCTGGAGGCGGAGTACCTGAAGGAGGTCGTCGCCGGGGAATGGCTGGAGATCCGCTATGAGGAGGCCGGAGGCGTGTGGCACTTCGAAGGGAGGGCCATTGATCCGAGGTTCCGGGTGAGGATCACGCCGGAGTAAAAAACTTGGGAATCAGGGACGGAGCTGGAATCAGGGACGGTTCCTTTTCCAGTTTTACTGGAAAAGGAACCGTCCCTGATTCCAGCTCCGTCCCTCATTGCTATCAGTCACTGATATCTATATCCAGCGCTGTCACCACCTGATAGTCCGGGAAGAGAGCCTGGACCTTCTGGACAATCTCCTGATACTGGCCCACGCGGTCCGGGGCGTCGAAGTCGATGATTACGTCGAAGGAAACCCGCTTGGTCTCTTCGTCCACATAGAAGCCGTGGACCTGGAGGATGTGGTCGTACTCGCTGATGACCTGCATGACCTGCTTGCGCATGGCGGCCACTTTGGGGTTGGATACATTGAAGGTGTAGATGCCTACTGCTGTGAGAATGACGTCATTTTCCGCATAAACCTTCTCGGCGATGTGGCGCTCCAGCCGGTCGATCTCGCTGGCGGTCATGGTGTCCGGCACTTCGACGTGAAGAGAACCCGTCAGGGTCTCGGGGCCGTAGCTGTGGAGGGTCAGGTCGTAGACGCCCTTGACCTCCGGGAATGTCTTGACCGTCCGCTTGATGTTCTGGGCGATCTCCGAGTCCACCCGCTCGCCCAGGATCTGGGAGATGGTGGACTTCATCATTTCCACGCCGGACTTGATGATGATGACGGAAATGACAACACCCAGATAAGCCTCCAGTGAAATATGGAAAAGGACGAAGATGACAGCCGCGACCAGGGTGGAGGCCGAGATGACCGAATCGTTCAGGGCGTCCGCGCCGGAGTCGATCAGGGACTCGGAATTGACCCGCTGGCCGGTCTTTTTCACGTAGGTGCCCAGGGCGATCTTGGCCAGGACAGCCACGGCTACGATGACAAGGGCTGCCGGGGTATATTCCGGCGGCTCCGGATTTATAATGGCCTTGACGGACTCGATGAGGGATGTCACGCCGGCGTAAAGGACCAGAGCGGCGATG
>CAMONF010000148.1 GCA_946620335.1 uncultured Clostridia bacterium | reverse complement strand
CGGCCGTGGCCGCCTCGTAGGCCAGGTTGACCGGGTGCTTCAGGGGCAGGTTCCAGATCGGGAAGGTCTCGAACTTGGCGTAGCCGGCGTTCACGCCGCGCTTTTTCTCGTTGTAGAGCTGGGAGAGGCAGGTGGCCAGCTTTCCGCTGCCCGGGCCGGGAGCTGTGATGACGACCAGCGGGTGGGTAGTCTCGATGTAGTCATTTTTCCCGAAGCCCTGGTCGCTCACGATGAAGGGCACGTTGTTGGGGTAGCCCTTGATGGAGTAGTGGAGATAGACGCGGACGCCGTAGGACTCCAGGTGGTTCTTGAAGAGAATGGCGGATTCCTGCTTCTGGAAACGGGTAATGACGACACTGCCCACATAGAGGCCGCAGTCACGGAATTCGTTCATGAGGCGGAGCACGTCAGTGTCGTAGGTGATGCCCAGGTCTCCGCGGACCTTGTTGTTCTCGATATCCTGGGCGGAGATGACGATGACGATCTCGGCCTCGTCCTTCAGCTGCATGAGCATGCGGAGCTTGGCGTCCGGATGGAAGCCCGGCAGGACGCGGGATGCATGGAAGTCGTCGAAGAGCTTGCCGCCGAATTCCAGGTAGAGCTTCCCGCCGAACTGGCTGATGCGCTCGCGGATGTGGGCGGACTGCATTTCCACATACTGGTCGTTGCTGAAACCGATCTTCATAATAAGCCTCCTTTGGTGCTCCGGAAAACAAAATACATTGCCTATGATAACAGATTTGCCGCCGTTTGTAATCAGGAAATTTGTGTCTGATTTATGAAAGTTTGGGTGCTATTCAGAAGAAAACTTGCAATGTCGGACATTCCTTCATATAATATTCTGGTATGTGGAGGTGAAAATGGATAATAACAATAACGGCCGCCACGAAGGCGGCGGAAATAACAACAGGAACAGCCGGCAGTCGGTCCTCATCCTGCTCATCTGCATCCTGGCCGGACTCATCGGCATGAGTCTCTTTACGGGGGTGTTCGACAGCACGACCTCCCGGGAGATCACTTACAATGAATTCATCCGGATGCTGGACGACGGCGAAATCGAGGAAGTCGTCATGACCGGCAGCAAGGTGGAGATCACGCCCAAGGAATCCGTCACGGGGACATCGGCCGTGACCTATTTCGCGACCAGGACCGAGGATGAGACGGCCCTGACGGAGAGGCTGGACAAGGCGGGCGTCAAGTTCAAGGCCGAGCAGACCTCCATGGTGACAGAGATCATCGTGTCGCTGGTCAGCTTCCTGGTGCCGGTCATCTTCTTCATGATTTTCTTCAGCTTCGTCATGAACCGCATGGGTTCCGGAACCGGCGGCATCATGGGCGTCGGCAAGAGCCGAGCCAAGACCTACATTCAGCAGGATACCGGCATCACCTTCAAGGATGTGGCCGGCGAGGACGAAGCCAAGGAATCCCTTCAGGAGTGCGTTGATTTCCTGCACAATCCGGGCAAGTATGCCAACATCGGCGCCAAGCTTCCCAAGGGCGCCCTGCTGGTGGGACCGCCCGGTACCGGCAAGACCCTTCTGGCCAAAGCCGTGGCCGGCGAGGCCCATGTGCCTTTCTTCTCCCTCTCCGGTTCGGAGTTCGTGGAGATGTTCGTCGGCGTCGGCGCGAGTCGTGTCCGCGACCTCTTTGAGGAGGCCAAGAAGAACGCGCCCTGCATTATTTTCATCGACGAGATCGACGCCATCGGCAAGAGCCGAGACGGCGGCCGGTTCGGCGGCAACGACGAGCGCGAGCAGACCCTGAACCAGCTCCTGGCGGAGATGGACGGATTCGAGGCATCCAAGGGCATCCTGATCCTGGCCGCCACCAACCGGCCGGAAGTCCTGGATCCCGCCCTGCTGCGTCCCGGCCGGTTCGACCGCCGGGTCATCGTGGACAGGCCGGACCTCAAGGGCCGCGTGGCGATTCTGAAGGTCCACGCCAAGGACGTCCTTCTGGACGATACCGTAGACCTGGACGCCATCGCCCTGGCCACCGGCGGCGCTGTCGGCTCTGACCTTGCCAACATGATCAACGAAGCCGCCATCCTGGCTGTCAAGAACGGCCGGAGACGGGTCAACCAGAAGGACCTTCTGGAGGCCGTCGAGGTGGTCCTGGTGGGCAAGGAGAAGAAGGACAGGATCCTGAGCGCCGATGAGCGGCGGATCGTGTCCTACCATGAGATCGGCCATGCCCTCTGCGCAGCGGTGCAGAAGGAGGCGGAGCCGGTCCAGAAGATCACCATCATTCCCAGGACCATGGGCGCTCTGGGTTATGTCATGCAGGTGCCTGAGGAGGAGAAGTATCTCTACAGCAAGAAGGAGCTGGAGGCCCGCCTGGTCGGGCTCTTCGGAGGCCGCGCTGCCGAGGAGATCGTATTCAACTCCATCACCACCGGCGCAGCCAACGATATCGAGCAGGCCACCAAGATCGCCCGGGCCATGATCACCCAGTACGGCATGTCCGAGAAGTTCGGCCTCATGGGCCTCGCTTCCCAGGAGAGCCAGTACCTGGACGGCCGCGTCTATCTGAACTGCGGCGACAACACCGCCACCGAGATCGACCATGAGGTCATGAAGCTGCTCAAGGAATCCTACGAGCAGGCGCTGGCCATCCTGCGGGCCCACAGGCCTGCCCTGGACAGGCTGGCTGACTTCCTGATCACCCGGGAGACGATCACGGGCAAGGAATTCATGAAGATCTACCGCGAGTGCGAAGGCATTCCCGAGCCGCCCGAACCCGTTGCCAAGGAGTCGGAGAATGAACTGCCGCTCCAGCCGGAGCCCGCTCAGAGGGAGCGCGCCCGGGAGATCCAGGTGCCCGGCTTCATGGGCGGTCAGGACGACGGCGACGACTACGGACAGGACAAGAGCTGGCGGAATGAGGACGAGGATACACCCGTCTCCGTCCGCGACCTGAATGTACAGCATGAAATCAAGCAGATCTGAGCCATTGGGCGAACGCGCACAGCGCAGTCGCAAGGCTCTCTATGACAGGAACGGATCAGTGTGAGCTGGTCCGTTTGCTGTATTGCGGAGAAGGTGCGGCTGCATGCTGAGCCAAGTGCCGAGGGAACAGTTCTGGACTGTCCTATAAGGTATTGCGGGGAAGGTGTGGCTGCATGCTAAGCCATGTGCCGAGGCACCATTTTGGGACAGGCGGTCCTGACCGCATGTCTGCATTTTCCTATGACAAAGGAGGGGCGTATGCCCGGTAACCAGAATTTTATCATAGAGGACGAGCTGAAGAAGCTGCCGGGCCAGCCGGGCGTCTATATTATGCATGACGCCAGCGATGAGATCATTTATGTCGGCAAGGCGGTGAGCCTCAAGAACCGTGTGCGGCAGTATTTTCAGAAGGGCTACAAGCGGAGTCCCAAGATCGAGCGGATGGTCAGCTACGTGGACCATTTCGAGTATATTGTGACGGACACGGAGCTGGAGGCCCTGGTGCTGGAGTCCAACCTGATCAAGCTCCACCGGCCCAAGTACAACACCATGCTCAAGGACGACAAGAGCTATCCTTACATTCGGGTGACGACCGGGGAGGCCTTCCCGCGGATCATGATCGCCCGGAGCATGAAGAAGGACAGTTCCCGCTATTTCGGGCCCTATACCAACTCGACGGCGGCCAGGGATACGGTGGAGCTTCTCAGAAAGCTGTACCGGATCCGCGCCTGCGCCCGGAAGCTTCCCGAGGAGACCGGGAAGGACCGCCCCTGCCTGTACTACCATATCGGCCAGTGCGATGCCCCCTGCCAGGGGCAGTGCAGT
>CAMONF010000147.1 GCA_946620335.1 uncultured Clostridia bacterium | reverse complement strand
CCGTAGTAGTGGGTGTCCAGGTAGGCCAGGCAGCTGTCCTCATAGAGGGGATTCTGCTTGACGTCGCAGCGGGGGGAGTCGATGTGGGCGCCAAGGATGTTCATGCCCTTCTCCATGGGCTGGCTGCCCAGCTTGAAGAGGGCGACGGACTTGTTCATCCAGACGGAATAGACCTTGTCGCCGGCCTTGAGCGGTGTGCCGGCCTCGATCAGGGCGGAAAGCTCCTTGAAGCCGTTGGCCTCGGCCTCGTTCACGATGGCATCAACAGCCTCGCGCTCGGTCTTGGCGTTGTCCAGGAAAAGCTTGTAATCCTCGGCGAAGCGCATGGCCTCGCGGTTTTCCTCATGGGTGTTGTTGGCCCATACATTTCTTCTGATCATCTGATATCTCCTTATCTTAAGCAATATTTATAGTCTGGGTGCCCGACGGGCGGGCCCTTTACCTATCGTGTTCAGTGACGCAGCTGCTATGGAGCGGCCATGTCTTCATTTGTAATGCCTGATTATATCCCGCCAGAGCCTTCCGACCGGCAGGCCGACGACGGTGTTGTAGTCCCCGTCGATCTTTTCCACGAAACGGGCGAAATACCCCTGTATCCCATAGGCGCCGGCCTTGTCAAAAGGCTCGCCCGTCGAGAGGTACCAACCTATGTCCGCCTCTGTGAGCTGGGAAACGTAAACATCCGTCGCGTCCGTGAAGGAAGTCTCCGAAACGATCTCCCCTCCATCCATTTCCACGGCAGCGACCCCGGTGTAGACCTGGTGCTCCCGCCCGGAAATGAGGCGGAGCATCCGCCGCGCGTCCTCCCGGTCCGCCGGCTTTCCGAGGATCCGCCCGTCCGCCGCCACGATGGTGTCGGAGCCGATGACGAGGGTGTGTCCTTTCCGCGCGCCGTCCTCCCCGGTCTTCTCCGAAGCTTCGCGCGCGAGGGTCGCGGCCACGTCCCTGGCTTTCAGGCAGGCCAGCTCCCGGCAGATTTCCGCCGGCTCCGTGGCCTGGGTCACCTCCGCCGCCTCCGAGACCATGACCTCGTAGTCAAGGCCGATCTGGTTGAGGAGCTCCCGCCGCCGGGGCGAGCCTGAGGCCAGAATGATCTTCATGTCCATGTTCTTATTTCCCCTCCTGTCCGTCCCTTGGGATGCCCAGAAAATCGTAGTCGTAAAAATCGTCCGTGTTCACGTCTCTGCCCTTGGTGGCCAGGAATCTGTGGATGAGGTCCACCGCCACCGGAAGCGCCTCCTCGTACCGTCCCATCAGGATCCGGTTGCTCTCCTCACAGAGGGGGTTGGGAGCAAGGTTTATGATGTGGCCGTGGAAGCTGTCGTACTTGCCGACCGCCCGAAGCGCCCCGTTCAGAAAAGCGCGCTTTGCCTTCCCGGGCGCCCGCACTATCTTATTGAAGGAAATGAACCCATCCAGCGACTTGAGGATCCCCCGCTCCGTCACCCCCTTGTAGAAGGGCGCGATGGCCTTCGCGGCCCTGCTGGACGGGTGGAAGTTCCCGGTCAGCACGGCTCTGACCGGGTCATAGCCGTCGGTGACCAGGAGATACCGGTCGAACTCCCCCTCGATTTCCGCATGGGTGACGCCGGAGCTTTGCTCAAAGGCCACGATGTCCGGGTGGCATACCACGTCCAGGGCATAGTGGGCGAGACAGCCGCAGATGTAGGAGAGTTCCGCCTCCCCGGGAGGGCAGGAACCGGAAAAGAGGCGGCGGGCTGCATTTCCAAAGAAATACCTGCCGGGCTGATCGTGGAGAAAATGCCCCAGGGCGACAATCTTGTTCTTCACAAAGGGCTTGTAGTAAAAGAGGATGTCCGGTCCCTGAAGACCGATCATAAAAAGGTCCAGGTCCTCCGAGATCCGGATCCGGTCGTCCTCCGGCATGGCGGCCAGGACGTCCGTACCGAACCGGTCGTGGGTGTAGGTGGTTGGCATGGCTTCTCTCCTTCTTTCCGGCGCGACTCGCGCAGCCGGGTCCGACGGTTGAAAAAACCCCGGACAGGCCAGGGCTTTACAGTTCTTGTGAACAAAGTGACAGGTACAGCTGCTGTAACTGAATCCCGTCAGGGGCCTCACGCTTTCGCTCCCCGGACGGACGGGAAACGCCTTTACAGGGCAGCGCGAATGGCCGCCAGCAGGTCGTCGAATTCCTCATAGGCGGGCAGCTCAGGGTGCTCCGCCTTGATGGCCTCGGTGCTCTTGAAGAGGAAGCCGGCCTTGGAGGCCAGGATCATGGCCAGGTCATTGTGGCTGTCGCCGGCCGCGATGGTCTCGAAGCCGCAGGACTGAAGGGCCTTCACGGTGGTGAGCTTGGACTGTTTACAGCGCATCTTATAGTCGACGATCTCGCCGTTCTCCCCTACCACCAGCTCGTTGCAGAAGAGGGAGGGATAGCCCAGCTTCTTCATGAGAGGCATGGCGAACTGGGTGAAGGTGTCCGACAAAATGACGACCTGGGTGTCGGTCCTGAGGTCATCCAGGAACTCCTTGGCTCCGGGAAGCGGATCGATGGTGGCGATGGTGGCCTGGATCTCCTTGAGCCCCAGCCCGTGCTCCTTCAGGATGGCAATCCGATACTTCATGAGCTTATCGTAATCCGGTTCGTCCCGGGTCGTCCGGCGCAGCTCCGGAATGCCGGTGGCCTCGGAAAAGGCGATCCAGATTTCAGGGACCAGAACGCCCTCCATGTCAAGACAAACGATATTCATAGCAATCCTCCTAAGACTAAAGTCGGCCCAGGCGGGACATCCCGTCCTTCCGAGGCTCAGTTAAGGCTATCTTACCACAAATCCGGCCAAAGGCAAATGCTTTTCCATCCGGCAGGGGATACCTAAAGGCCCTTCCGACAGGTTTCGTATCCGGCTCCTCACCCGCAAACGTGACATCTCGCAGGCGCTCAGTAGAGGCGGCTTCTGAAATGGAAGCAGCCTCCTCACCCGCAAACGCGGCATCCCGCCGCAATGCCTTGCGCCGTAGACCATTGCCTGCCCGCGGTGCAAGGCCCCTGGCAATTCTGTCAAATTCCCTTGAAGGAGAAGGCGAAATGCAGCCTCTCTCCCGCCGGCAGCAGGTACTCCTCGTGGGTCCTGGCGCCCCAGGTGTCATCCCCGGCGATACCCATCTGCTTCATGGAGCACCGGATCACGGTCCGATGGACGGGCGGCAGCTCGTAGGGATGCTGGGCCTCCTCCAGCTGCTCCGGGGTGTAGGGCAGGGCCGAGAAATCCATCGGCTCCTCCGCCTCGAAGCGCAGGCCCCGGCCCCTTCTGTCGGTAACGGCGGCCCAGCGGACGCCGGTCCGGTTGCCGCACTCCTGGGGCACGATGTAGGGCTCCATCATATCCTTGACCTGCCTCTTATAGACGCCCAGTCTGGCGCCGCGGCACCGGTCGCAGTAGTTCTCCTCGGGGCCGTAGCCGTACCAGGTGACGTGGTCGTAGTCGGCTTTCATTTTAAAGAGCATACCGAACTCGGGCATGGGCGGCAGGCCCTCGCCCGGCGTGCAGTCCATGCTGACGCGCACCGTGCCGTCCGGGTAGACCGTGTAGGTGACGAGGCAGAAGGTCTCCGGCCGGGTCGGCAGGCACCTCCGCCAGGTCAGGGAAATGAAATCCTCCCCCTGGTCCACGATCGGATAGCGGTACATCTCCTCGAAGGAGGTCATTTCCACGGGCAGGTGGCTCTCATACAAACTGGCCAGCTTCCAGATTCCATACCTGGCGCCCAGCCGGTTGCCGGTGTCGTTCTGGGTCATGGCCCGCCAGAAATTGACCCGGGGGACCGTGTCGATGAGTTCGACACCCGCATAGCGGTAAGAAACCAAGCCGCCTCTGGCGCCGCCGAAGACGATTTCGAAGTCATCGCCGGAGACGCCGATGTTGTCGCTGCAGGGCAGGACCTTGAAGAAAAGCCCCTTGTGGGTGGCAGGCTTCCCTTCCACGCGATAGGTGCCTTGTCCGAAGGCAACCTCATAACCCCGTTCCGCCCAGAGGGTGTCCTCCCGAAGGCGGAAGGAGACGGTGACGGCGTATTCGCCCGGCGCTGTCTGCCTTGAGACCGGCAGCGCATACGTCCGCTCCTCTCCCGCCGGAACATCGGTGAGAAGGGGCTTCCTCTCCAGAAGGCAGCCCTCCTTCTCCACGGTCACGAGGCAGTCAAAAGCCGCGCTGTTCGTAAAGAGGTTATAATTGACGATACGGACGGCGCTCCCCTCCACGAAAGCCGCAAGCCCCTGGTAGTTGAACTTGACCTCCTGGATCTTCCCGTAGGGCTTGTGCTCCGCGGTCAGGATGCCGTTGGCGCTGAAATCGTAGTCGGTCGGCCGCTCGTCGTGGTCGCCGCCGTAGGCCATGAATTCCTCCCCGAAGCGGTTCTTTTTCAGGAGGGTCTGGTCCACGTAGTCCCAGATGAAGCCGCCCTGGTAGCGCATCTCCCGCTTGGCCAGGTCGGTGTACTTGTGCATGGCGCCGTTGGAATTGCCCATGGAGTGGGTGTACTCGCAGAGGATAAAGGGTTTCTCCTTGTGCTCCTTCAGATACTGCTCTACGCCCGCTGCCGGCGTGTACATCTGGGAATACATGTCCGTGATATCCGGGTAACGCGGGTCGTGGACACAGCTCTCGTAATGGACCAGCCTGTCCGGATCCACCCGGTGCAAGAAATTGGTCATCTCCATGATGACCGACCCGCCAAAGGATTCGTTGCCGACAGACCAGATGAGGACGGCGGGATGGTTCTTATTTGCCGCGAAGTTATCGTTGGCCCGGTCCAGCAGCATCCCCAGATACTCCTGCCGGTCGCCGGGCACCAGTTTCTCCAGCGGATCCTGCCCCCGCATGTAGCGGTTCCAGAGGCCGTGGGTCTCCAGGTTGGTCTCGGCGATCATGTAGACGCCGTACTCGTCGCAGAGGCGGTAGAGCCAGCGGGCGTCCGGGTAGTGGGAGGTGCGGACGGCGTTGATGTTGTGGCGTTTCATGAGAATGACGTCATTTCTGACCTCCTCCTCCGTCACACGGCGGCCGTTCAGGCAGGAGAATTCGTGCCGGTTCACGCCGTTAAAGACGATCCGGCGGCCGTTTATGAGCATGAGGCCGTCCTTCATCTCAAAGCGGCGGAAACCGACCTTCTCGCAGACGTACTCCAGCGGAGTGCCGTCCTCGTCGCGGACCTCGAGGGTCAGGTCGTAGAGCTGGGGATCCTCGGCGCTCCACCTGTCAGGGCCTTCGACTGTTGCCGTGACAAGGGCCACGGCGGCAGGCACATACTCAGCCGGTGCCTGCACTCCGTCCGCAGCGGTCTCCGGCTCTTCCTCCGGCGGGAGGCAGGGCGCGATGCCTGTGAGCACAGTGGTCCCGTCCTTCTCCAGGGTGTATGCGACGCTTCCGCCGGCCGCGGTCAGCTTCATGGTGAGCTCCAGCCTGCCGTCCTTATAATCATCGTCCAACGTGGCGCGGACGCGAAGGTCCTCCAGGTGGACCGCCGGCTTCGTAAAAAGCCACACGTCCCGGAAAATGCCCGAGAACCGGAAGAAGTCCTGGTCCTCCAGCCAGGAGGAGGCCGTCCACTTGAAGACCTGGACCGCCAGCTTGTTGACGCCGGGGCGAACATAGGGAGTCAGGTCAAACTCAGAGGTCGAAAAGGTGTCCTCGCTGTAACCAACGAAGGCGCCATTCAGCCAGAGGGCGAACCCGCTCTCCACGCCCTCGAAGGAAATGAAGACCGGCTTCCACTCCCACCCCGCAGGCAGCTCAAAATACTTGATGTAGCTGGCCACCGGGTTGAATTTCTCCGGCAGGTCCGGGGGCAGCACGTCCTCGTGGCCGTCCCAGGGATACTGGGTGTTCACATAGACCGGGGTGTCGTACCCCTCCAGCTGGATGTGGGCCGGGACGCGGATCCGGTCCCAGCCGTCGGAATTGTATTCATTTTTCTCAAAGCCGGCGACGGTCTGTCCGTAGTTCTTGGCGTAGTGGAAACGCCAGACGCCGTTCAGGGAGACCCTGAAGGAGGATTCCTGGGCGCGGGCCTCCGCCGGCGTGGCGCCGGCGATGTGGTCCGAGTGGGCCGGTATTACATTAATCTTGAAGCATTCCGGATTTTTCACCAGAGCATAATCGAAGTTATCCATCATCTTTTCTCCTGTTGGAAGCCCCGAGGGGCTTTTCATTCCCTTCTATGATAGCGCACACCGGCCTGCGCGGACAATAGGCAATGCCATTGTCCTGTCTGAATCCCCCCCGCCTTTTTCCTTGACTTTTGACCGGCCGGCTGAGATGATAGGCGGGTAAAATGAAACCATGCAAGGAGGAGCCTCCATGACCGAACGAGACATGCTCTCCGGCCGCCTGAAAGACCTGTCCGGCCGGGCCTACCGCAACGATTATCTGACCCACACCGACTTTCTCGGTGTGTCGGAGCAGGCGGATTTTCACGCGATCCTCGCCTCCCAGGGCGTCCAGCCCTCGGTGCACCGGCTGAACGGCGCCCCCTACGTCCTCTGGGGCGGCTGGGAGGAGGCCGAGCGCTGCGCTGCGGTCTTCCTGCCCTCCTACCTGGATGAGGACAGCTTTATAGAGGGGGAGCTCACTGCCCCGCAGGTGGTCGCCTGCCTTGACTGCCGGCCCCTGGACAGCCGCTTCGCGGACGATCTGACCCATAGGGACTTTCTCGGCGCCCTCATGAATTTGGGCATCGAGCGGGACCAGATTGGGGACATTCTTGTGGACAGGGAGGCTGCCCGGGCAGCCATCTTCGTGCTGGCGGACCTGGCGGAGACCGTCGCCCGGGATCTGACCCGGGTAAAGCACACCTCCGTCACCTGTTCCCTGATCCCGCCGGGAGAATGCGCCATCCGGCCGGAATTCGAGCTCCGGGAAGGGAGTGTGGCCTCGGAGCGGGTGGATGCGGTCATTTCCCTGGTATTCCGCCTGGCCCGGGGCAAGGCCCAGGCCTACATCGACGCCGAGCGGGTCTTCGCCGACGGCCGCACCGTGACCAGCGCCGGCCAGACCCTGAAGCCCGGCACCCGGGTCTCCGTCCGCGGCCTCGGCAAGTTCGTCTACGAGGGCTGCGTCACGGAGACAAAAAAAGGCAGACTCTTCGTCAGAGTCCGCGTATACAAATGAAAGCCGGCAGGAGCCTCACAGACAGCTCCGCCAGCCCTCCATCCGCCAATGGTTGAAAGCAATGCCTCTATGGCACTCGTTCAAAACCGAAGGCAGCTAATTCTTCCGTCAAACTGAGCCCGGACCTTGCGGTCCGGGTTCAGTTTTTGTTTCAGAATGGGACTCAGCCGACGGTCACGTTCTCATAATCGTCGGAGTTGGTCAGCAGGAATACGACGACGTCCGGATAACCGGCATCGGCGATGGCCTTCTTGTCGAACTCGACGAGCTTCTGGCCGGCCTTGACCTGGTCGCCTTCCTTGACGAAGGTCTTGAAGCCCTTGCCGCCCATCTTGACGGTGTCGACGCCTATGTGGATCAGGATTTCCATATCGCCTGCGGCGGAGATGCCGACGGCGTGGCCTGTCTCAGCGACTGTGGAGATTTCACCATCGCAGGGAGCGATGACGATGCCTTCAGCGGGCTCGATGCCGCAGCCTGCGCCGAGGGCGCCGCCAGCGAACATGGGATCCGGAAGGTCTTCCTGAGCGACGAAGGTGCCCTTGCAGGGAGCCTTGAGCTCGCCGGCCTCACACTTGATGACTACCGGGTTGTTATTTTCCACCGGAGCAGCGGGGGCAGCAGCCTTCTTGGGAGCCTCCTCGTCCTCCTTCCAGATGAACCAGGTGATGGCGAAGGCAATACCGCCGGAGATGGCCAGGATCAGGATGTACCAGCCCATGCCGTCCTTGATGGCCAGCAGGCCCGGGATACCGGTGACACCGTAGGTGACGGCGCCGATACCGGAAATGGAAGCGACCAGGGAGCCGATGGCGCCGCCGATCATGCCGGCCACGAAGGGCTTCATGAAGCGGAAGTTGACACCGAAGATAGCCGGCTCTGTGATACCCAGGGAAGCGGACAGGGAGGACGGGAAGGCGACAGCCCTTGTCCTTGCATTCTTGGCCTTGACAGCGACAGCCAAGCAGGCGCCGAACTGAGCGAAGTTGGCGGCGGAGGCGATGGGCATCCAGATGTTCTTGCCAAGCTCACCGGAAAGCATACCGGCCTCGATGACGTTGTACATATGGTGGAGACCCATGACGACGGTAATCGGGTAAATGGCACCCATGATCATAGCACCGATTCCGAAGAAGGAGGTGACCAGGAGCTGAGCACCGGAAAGGACCATGGTCTCCAGAGTGGAGAAGATGGGACCGATGATGGTGAAGGTCAGGAAGACCGTCGCCAGAACGGAGCAGATCGGGGTGATGAAGAGGTCCAGCATTTCCGGAACATGCTTGTGCAGCCACTTCTCAATGATGGAGAGGAGGTAGACTGCCAGGATGACAGGAATGACGTGACCCTGATAGCCGACCGCCTTGAAGCTGAGAAGTCCGCCCGGCAGGAGGCTCCAGGTGGCGACCTCAGCCTGCTCGGCAGCGGTCATGGAACCGTAAGCCCAGGCGTTGGTCAGACCGGAGTGGATCATGGCAAGACCGATGACAGCGCCGAGGAAAAGGTTGGCGCCGAAAACGCGTGCGGAAGAAATAGCGACGAGGACCGGCAGATAAGCGAACGCAGTGTTGGAAACGAGGTCAAGGAAGAGATACCATGATGTGTCAGAAAATCCGGGAATAGCTTTACCAAGAGCTTCGACGAGACCCATCATAAGACCAGCTGCGACGATGGCCGGCAGAATGGGAACGAAGACATCGCCCGGTGTCTTTAAGAGTCTCTTCCACAGCGGCATCTGAGCGGCTGCGGCGGCCTTGGCTTCCTCCTTGGAAGCGGCGGAAACGCCGGTCACGGCCAGGAATTCGTCGTAGACCTTGTTGACGGTGCCCGTGCCGATGATCAGCTGGAGCTGACCGTTGGACTCGAACATACCCTTGACGCCTTCGACCTCTTCAAGGGCTGCCTTGTTGATCTTGCTGTTGTCCACGATGACAAGACGAAGTCTTGTCGCACAGTGGGCTGCGCTGGCGACGTTCTCGCCGCCGCCGATGAGCTCGGCGATCTCCTCAGCGCATTTTCTGTAATCAAGAGCCATTTTACTTCCTCCCTTTTGGAACTGTGCGTATTGAATGCTTACTGATTTAAGCCGTTTCAAGGACTGTAATCGTTTTCAATACTGACCACTTTATTATAATTTAATATTTATTGTATGTAAACATTGTTTTCCGTTAAACTTCCGATATGTAATTTGTGCAATATGTATAATCGTTCATCACATCGGAAATATGTGACAGGGGACTGTCCCCTTGTCATCTCTCACACCAGTCCCAGCAGCGCGAATGCCTTCGCCATTCCGTCCTCTACGACGGAGGGACAGACGATGTCGCTGATCTTCTTGAGCGCTTCCGCTCCGTTGTCCATACAGACGCTGGTCCCGACCGTCTCGATCATCTCAAGGTCGTTCATGCTGTCACCGAATCCAATGGAATCCTCCACCGGAACACCGAGATGCTCGCACACGCGCAGGATCGCGCGCCCCTTGTCATACTTGCGGTTGATGAGCTCTCCGTTGATGCATCTGTGGGCCGGATCCGTGATCTCCTGCATGCAGAAATTGTAGCGGTCTTCCAGTACCTCGCGTGCCGGGACCAGCTGCTCCGGGTGCAGGCACATGACGACCACTTTGTAGGCCGGCGTGCCGTCGTATTCGCTCATCGGGCGGATATGGAGGCTGCTTGCCAGCTCCTTGCGCCAGCGCTCGATCTCGCTGTTGCCCGTGCCGTCCTTCCCGACCGCATTGTCGAGGAACGCGCCGATATTCTCGTCGCCGAAAGCGCCGTCCCTGGATTCGATCGTACAGAATACGCCCGTCTCGTGAAGCTTCCCGATCGCCAGTTCAGACTCCTCCTTCGTCATCGGCATGTCGTAGATGACCTCGTCCCCGACTTTGATATAGCCTCCGGCGCAGGATATATAGCCGTCAAAGCCGTATTCCAGAAGGGGCGCCAGCATTCCCGGATTCCTGCCCGAGCACAGAAATACCAGGTGACCCTTTTTCTGCGCCGCGCGGATCGCGTCCAGCGCGCTCTGCGGCGGCTCATTGGATCCGGGCACCGTCAGCGTTCCGTCAATATCCAAAAAAATCAGTTTTCTGCCCATATCGCCTTTCCTTCCCGTAATGTCGGCAAGTTGAACGGGGAACTGTCCCCCGTTCAACTTGCCCGTTCAACTCTCAGATCGAGTCTCTCTCTATGATCGTATACCCGAGCATGATGTGCTCGGCGCTGTTCCCTGAGTCTTCGGAGTTCTCCCGATCTCCGCCCCGGCTGTCGTCACCGGTTTCCTCCCCGATCATCCTGAGCAGCATGCGGGCCGCTTCCCGCCCGCACTGCCTCTGCTGCAGCTTCACCGTGGAGAGGGTCGGTTCGGACATAAGGTCCGCCCAGTTATCTCCGACTCCGGCGATGCTCACATCCCCGGGTATGCTCCTTCCCGTTTCCTTGAGCGCTTTCATGGCGCCATGCGCGATGACATCCGTCGCGCACATGACGGCATCGATGGCAGGGTCCTCCGCAAGGAGTTCCATCATAGCCTCATACCCGCTCTCCGCCGTGAAATTCGCGACCCGCCGCGGCACGTTGTCCGCGTCGAGACCGGCTTCCCTCAGGGCTTCCTGCAGCCCTTCACGCCTGCAATAGCCCGCCGCTCTGTCTTCCTCGAGGACACCGATGTAGGCAAATCGCTTTCTGCCCTTCCGGATCATCCTCTCCACCATTTCACGCACGCCGTTCCTGTCATCGGAATAGACACAGTTCAAGCCGTCGAACTTCTGGCCCGTGATCACGAGCGGAAGCGGACAATTCTCAAGGGAGAGCCTCTTGATGTCGCTGAGCGTCGTTCCCATGAGGATAATGCCCGCGACGCTGTTGCTCTGCATCAGGTCCAGATACTGCAGTTCCCTGTCCTGCCGCGTATCGGAGTAACCGAGCAGCGTCAGATAATCCTTTTCCAGGAGTTCTCCGGCGATCCCGTCCATCACCTGGTTGACAGACTCCGAAAAGATCCTCGGCAGGATGATGCCCACCTGGCGGACTTTGCCGGTCCGCATGGTCTTGGCCATAAGGTTCGGACGGAACCCGGTCTCTTCGATCGCGCGCGCGATCTT
>CAMONF010000146.1 GCA_946620335.1 uncultured Clostridia bacterium | reverse complement strand
TAGCCGGCCACGATCACCACCAGCTCCTTGCGGTGGTCCTCCATGGCCTTCAGGATCGTGTCGATGGCCTCCTGGCCGAAATCCGTGCCTTCCCCGCGGGAGAGGGTGTAGGCCTCGTCGATGAAGAGGATGCCGCCAAGGGCCTCGCTGATCTTCTTCTGGGTCTTGATGGCGGTCTGGCCCACATAGCCGGCAACGAGTGCGGAGCGGTCGACTTCCACCAGCTGACCCTTTTCGAGGACGCCGATCTCCTTGTAGAGCTTGGCCAGGATTCTCGCCACCGTCGTCTTGCCGGTGCCGGGGTTGCCGGAGAAGACCAGGTGGAGGGATACGGGGACGGTCTTCATTCCCCTCTCCTCACGGCGTTTCTGGGCCTTGACCAGGCCCACCAGCTCTTTGACGTCCTCCTTGACAGCCTTAAGGCCAATGAGCTCGGCAAGCTCCTCAGAGCCGGTCGGCTCCGGTGCCTTCTTCTCCTCCTCCGGACCTGCCGGAGCTGCCGCCACGGGCGGCTTGACCTCGCCGGAGGTCTCCCCTTCGTCCGGGATTTCCTCCTCTGCCTTCTTCGGGTCAGGGGCTGCCGCATCGGCGGCCGCGCCGCCTGCCCGGGGGGTCTTGTCGCTGGTGGCCGGGGGGGTTTGGCCGCTGTGGGCAGGGGTGTTGCCAGCCGCAGCCGCATCCGAGGCGCCGCTCACCAGGCCGTTGGCCTTAAAGCTGGACTCAAGATCCGCGATGGACCGGCGAAGGGTCTCCATCATATCCTCGTCCTTTTTGCCCGTGTCCCCGAAGAAATCGCTGTAGACATTGTCGATGATATCGTTCACCTTGCGGGTCCTGCCGAGGAAATCCTCAACCTTGAGTTCTTCCTTCTTTTTTTTGTCTGCCATCCTGCTTCCTCCGGCCCTCCTGGCCGGTCTGTATTTTCAGCTGCCTTCCGGCAGCCTTGTGTCTTTTTAATCCGCCGGAGAAAAGCCCGGCAACTATACCTACTTTACAATATACAAGGGAAAATCGCAAGCCAAGGCGCGGATTTCCGGTGTGGCGGATACCTCCCGCACCGGGTGCGAACTGCGCTCCGACAGGACTCAGATGACCTGGAAATGTCTCCATTTCCCGGTCCTGTAGCGAAGGACCATGACTACGCCCTTGATGCTCCATTCAAGGACCATGGCGACGGTGATGCCGATAATGCCCCATCTGAAGACCACGCCGAGCAGGTAGCTGAGGAGCACACGGACTAAAATCGTGCAGACGATATTGGCGTACATGGTGTAGCGGACGTCACCCGCTGCCCTGAGGCCTGCAGCGTAGAGGGTCGAGAATGGCTGGGCCAGGACTGCGAAGATATTGTGGATGACGACGATAATGAAAACCAGCCGCCTTGTCTCGGGCGAGATGTCGTAAATGGGCAGAATGATTGGCATGGCGGCCACAATCAGTGCGCACCAGACAAAGGCCATGAGCATGGTCAGCCGGGTCAGCTTGTGAAGATAATAGTCAGCTGCGTCATGGTCGCCGGCGCCCACACAGCGCCCGATGACTGTGATGAAGACTGGAGACATGGACATGCTGATGACCGCGCCCAGGGACCAGATGGTCTGCCCGATGCCGTTGGCGGCAATCTGGGAGGTGCCGAAGGTGGCGATCATAGCGCCCAGGGCGACCTTGACGGCCTGGAAGATACCGCTCTCGACGCCATTGGGAATGGCGATGCCCAGGATCCGGCCGCTCATGACGCGGTCGGTGCGGAGGACTTGGGGGAGATTGAGGGTGACTTCATTTTCCCTGCGGAAGCAGAGGATCGTCATGACGACAGCGGCAAAATACCAGGACAGGGTCGTCGGCCAGGCGACACCGGCCGCCCCGGCGTGGAGGACGAAGATGCCCACGGCGTTGCCGATGACGTTCAGGATGTTCATGGAAATGGAGACCTTCATGGTCGTCGACGTCTTCCCCATGCTCCGGTAGACGGCGGCGCCGGCGTTGTAGACGGCGTTGGCCGGGAAGGACAGGGTCACGATCCAGAGATAGGTGCGGCAGGCGTCCATGACGTCCGGCTCGACGGATGGATAGAGGAAGCCCAGGACCGCATTGCCGCCAAAGAGCATGAGGACCAGGCAGATCACGGAGGAGATCAGGGCGATGTTGAAGATCTGGGATGCCGCAAAGTCCGCATTCTTCCTGTCAGCCCTGCCTAGGTACTGGGAGACTACCACCGCGCCGCCTGTGGACACAGCTGTGAAGATGTAAATGAAGATCGTGTAGATCATGGTGTCCAGCGACACGCCCGAAACGGTGGCCTCGCCGGCGTAGCTGACCATGAGGGTATCGGCGATGCCCACCACCATCTGCAGGATCTGCTCGATGAGGAGGGGGACGATCATATTTTTGAGGTCGATATTGGAGAAAATCCTGCGTTCTTCCGGCAGTCCTCTCCGCGGTTCGAGAATAGCTTCAAGTGCTGTCATGGCGTCTCCTTCTCCGGATGATTCTCACGGCTGCGTGCTGGTTATATCATACTACTCCTGCGGCCTATATGGATAGTGAAAAGTGGGAATCAGGGACGGTTCCTTTTCCCACTTTTCATTTTATGAAAAGTGGGAAAAGGAACCGTCCCTGATTCCCATTTTCCATCCCCACCTCAAAGAAAAGTAGGAAAAGGAGCCGCCCCTGATCCCCACTTTTTTCACAGCCCCCTCTCCTCCTGTGCTATAATGAAAAGGACCCACTTGTTTTATTTCATGGGAGGAAATACAAAATGAATGAACGTTATCTTGGAGAGAACCCCCCCAAGCTCGGTTTCGGCCTGATGCGCCTGCCGAAGCTTGCCAACGGTGAGATTGACGTGGCCCAGACCAGCACCATGGTCGACATGTTCCTGGACGCCGGCCTCACCTATTTTGACACCGCTTTCGTATACGAAGGCTCTGAGGAAGCCATCAAAAAAGCCCTCGTCGAGCGCCATCCCCGCGAATGCTACACCCTGGCCACCAAGCTGAATGCCTGGCTCTACTGCCATGACGAGGAGAGCGCCAAGCAGCAGTTCTACACCAGCCTCGAGCGCACGGGCGCCGGCTATTTCGACTACTATCTGCTGCATGCCCTCCAGCCTTCCAATTACGGCAAGTACGATGAGTACCATATCTGGGATTTCGTCAAGGAGCTGAAGGCAAAAGGCCTGATCCGCCACTGGGGCTTCTCCTTCCACGCCTCTCCGGAGTTGCTGGATGAGATGCTGACCCTCCACCCTGACACCGAATTCGTCCAGCTCCAGATCAACTACGCCGACTGGGAGAATCCGGAGGTCCAGTCCCGGGCATGCTACGAAGTCGCCCGCAAACACGGCAAGCCCATCGTCGTCATGGAGCCGGTCAAGGGCGGCACCCTCGCCACGCCTCCCAAAGCGGTTCGCGAGCTCCTGAAAAATGCAGCCCCCGACATGTCCGCCGCCTCCTGGGCCATCCGCTACGTGGCCTCCATGGACGGCATCCTGACCGTCCTCTCCGGCATGTCCAACATCGAGCAGATGGCTGACAACCTCTCCTACATGAAGGATTTCAAGCCCCTGAACGCTGAAGAGCAGGAAGTCATCAGGAAGGCCCAGGAAGCCCTGGCCGCCGTGGACTCCATCCCCTGCACGGGCTGCCATTACTGCAACAAGGAATGCCCCATGCAGATCCCGATCCCGGAGATCTTCACCGCCCGCAATTCCCAGCTCATCTGGGAGAACGACGAGAAGGCCCGCAGCCAGTATGCCTGGGCCACCAAGGGCAAGAACGGGGCAGACGCCTGCCTGGCCTGCGGCCAGTGCGAAGCGGCATGTCCGCAGCACAT
>CAMONF010000145.1 GCA_946620335.1 uncultured Clostridia bacterium | reverse complement strand
GTTTATGATCAGCGGCGAAGGGGTCTTTGAGCGGCTCAAGTACGAGAGCGGTACCCACCGTGTGCAGCGGGTGCCGGAGACGGAGAGCGGCGGCAGGGACCACACCTCCACCATCACCGAGGCGGCCCTGCCCGAAGCGGAGGAGATCGACGTGGAGATCGACCCCAAGGACTGCCGGATCGACGTCTTCCGGGCCACCGGCAACGGAGGGCAGTGCGTCAACACGACCGACTCCGCGGTGCGGCTGACCCACATCCCGACAGGCATCGTCATCTCCTGTCAGGACGAGAAATCCCAGCTCAAGAACCGGGCCAAGGCCATGAAGGTCCTGCGCTCCAAGCTTTACGACTTAAAGCGCAGAGAGGCTCATGAGAAGCGGGCTGACCTCAGGCGGTCTCAGGTGGGCACCGGCGACCGGTCTGAGAAAATAAGAACCTACAACTTTGGTCAGGGAAGAGTCACTGACCACCGGATCCACCTTACACTTCACAGAATTGACAGCATTCTGAACGGAGATCTGGATGAAATCATCGACAGCCTGATCGCCAGCGACCAGGCAGCCAGACTATCGTCTGAGAGAGGGGAAGAAACATGAAGAAGACAGCTTTGGTAGTTCTCGCAGCAGGTATCGGCAGCCGTTTCGGCGGAGGTATCAAGCAGCTTGAGCCGGTGGGCCCCAGCGGTGAGATCATTATGGACTACTCCATCCACGATGCCCTGGAAGCCGGCTTCAATAAAGTGATTTTCATTATCCGCCGGGATCTGGAGGATGACTTCAAGCGCATTATCGGTAACAGGATCGAGAAGGTCTGCGAGGTCGCCTACGCTTACCAGGAGATGGATGACCTGCCGGAAGGCTTCAGTGTCCCGGAGGGCAGAAAGAAGCCCTGGGGGACCGGCCAGGCCATTCTGGCGGCCCGGGAGGTGATCAAAGAGCCCTTCGTCGTGGTGAACGCCGACGACTATTACGGCAAGGAGAGCTTCAAGATCGTCCATGCTGCCCTGACCGCGGAGAATACGGACAAGAAGGACGGCGTCCTTGATATCTGCATGGCGGGCTTCGTCCTCAAGAATACGCTGTCTGAGAATGGCGGCGTGACGCGCGGGATCTGCGAGGAGAACGAGGCGGAGGAGCTTGTCGGCATTTGCGAGACCAAGAATATCGTGAAGACCGCCGACGGGGCGGCTGTCATGAAGGACGGCGCTCTCGAGCCGCTGGATCCTGAGAGCCTGGTCTCCATGAACATGTGGGGCCTCACGCCGGAGTTCCTGGAGAGCCTTAAGAAGGGCTTCCCTGAGTTCCTTGCCGCCGTGCCCGAGGGCAATCTGACGGCCGAATACCTCCTGCCCACCATCGTGGACGGGCTCATCAAGGAGGGCGGCGCCAGGGTCCGTGTCCTTCGGACAGAGGACATCTGGTTCGGCGTCACCTACCAGGAGGACAAGGAGACCGTGAAAAATGCATTCAGAAAGCTGGTGGATGAGGGCGCCTACCGCTCCCCGCTCTTCTGAAGGAGGATAAATCTTTGAAACAGCTATGCCTCATCTTGCTCATGACGCTTGTCCTGTCCCTTGCGGGCTGTGACAGCACACGGGAGATCCGGAACCGCTACGAGGAGGGCTGTGCCCTGCTCGAGGAGGGGAGCTTCGAGGAAGCCAGGACTGCCTTTGAGGAGGTCGTCGAGAGCGGCGAATACCTGGCGGAGGCTTACCGGGGGATCGGGCTGGCCCAGCTCTACAGGACCAACTATGCGGAGGCCTGCATCGCCTTCGAGCGGAGCCTTCTGAACAGCGACGGGAAGGACGCGGAGTTCAACCGCGACGTATCCCTCTACCTTGCCTTCAGCCGCACCCACCACGCGGAGAGCGAGAAGGCCATGGAGATCTACGATACCCTGATTTCCCGCGACGAGAATGATACGGAAGTCCTCTACCTGCGCGGGCGGGCCCGCATGGAGGCGGGTGACGAGGACGGCGCCCGGGAGGACTTTGACCGGGCGGCGGAGGGGAGCCAGGACTATAACCTCTTCCTCAACATTTACCAGGTCTACGAGGGGCTTGGCAAGAACGCCGACGGCAGCGCCTACCTGGAGAAGGCTCTGGAGATCGTCAACCAGAACGACGAGGACCATTACAAGAAAGGCCTCGTGAGCTATTACCTCCAGAATTATGACGAAGCCCGGGAGGAGCTGATTGCCGCCATCCGCCAGGATCCCGAGGACGACCGGTCCATCCTGCTTCTGGGTCGCGTCTACCTGCGCATGGATGACGTGGCGGACGCACGAGCCATGTTCCGGGAACATATCCGGGACAGCGAGATCGCGGCCTCCGCCTACAACGGTCTGGCCCTCTGCGAGATGGCCGAGGGAAGCTATGAGAAGGCTCTGGAGTACGTGAACGCAGGGTTGGAATACGCGGACGAGGACGGGGCCAGAAGCCTCAAATACAACGAAATCGTCATTTATGAGAACCTTGCCCAGTGGGACGTGGCCCGCGTCAAGGCGGCCGCCTACGTTCTGCTCTATCCGACGGATGAGAACGGTCAGCGGGAGTATGAGTTCCTGAAGAACCGTTGAAAATGAATTTATTTCCCGGCGGAAGACAGTAGAGGATGAGCCTTTTCATCCGGTCACATTCGCTCAGGAAACGCAAAGACATCTTATATCGAACACCTTCCTCAAGGCCCGGCCTGCAGCGCCGGGTCTTTTTTAGAACATATGCATTTGCCGGGTCTTGCGGACGCCAAAGCGGTCTGCAGGTCTGGCGCCGCCCGGCTCAAATGGCCGGAGAAAGGAGACCTATGCCGGATAATATTATTGTCAATGTCCCCTGGGGGATCAGCCCGGAGGAGCCGGCCGGCAGCGCAGCCCCGCGCGCGGGACGCATGATTGAAAATACCACCCGTCCGGAGCGGGTCCTCATGGTTGCCGTTGCCCAGGGTGATGTGGACGAGACGGAGCGGAGCCTTTCAGAGCTGGCCGAGCTCATCCGGACCGCCGGCGGCGAGGCTGTGGATTCAGTGATCCAGGCCAGGGAGAAGATCCATCCCGGCACCTATGTGGGCACCGGCAAGCTGGAGGAGGTCGCCGACGCGGTGACCGCTCTGGATATCGACACCGTCATCTGCGACGACGAGCTCTCACCCGCCCAGTACAACAACCTCTCCGACGCCCTGGCCGCCAAGGTCATGGACCGGACCATGCTGATCCTGGACATTTTCGCGGCCCGTGCCAGGACGGCAGAGGGCAAGATCCAGGTTGAGCTGGCCCAGCTCCGCTACCGGTCGGCAAGACTCATCGGCCTGGGCAAATCCCTCTCCAGGCTTGGCGGCGGCATCGGTACCAGAGGACCGGGCGAGAAGAAGCTGGAAATGGACCGGCGCCTCATCGGCAAGCGGATCTCCATCCTCAAGAAGGAGCTGGAGGAAGTCCGGCGCCACCGGGACCTGATCCGGGGCAGACGGCGGGAGGGCGGCGCCAAGGTGGCCGCCATCGTCGGCTACACCAACGCGGGCAAGTCCACCCTGCTCAACCACCTGACCGGCGCCGGCGTCCTGGAGGAGGACGCCCTCTTCGCGACCCTTGACCCGACGACCCGGTCCCTGACTCTTCCCGGGGGAAATGAAATCCTGCTCACGGATACCGTCGGCTTTATCCATAAGCTTCCCCACCACCTGATTGAAGCCTTCCGGAGCACCCTGGAGGAGGCCGCCAACGCGGACCTGATCCTCCACGTGGTGGACGCCTCCAACCCGGAGATGGATCATCAGATGGCTGTAGTCTATGAGACGCTGGACGAGCTGGGGGCGGGCGGCAAGACCGTATACACCCTCTTCAATAAGACCGACCGGCTTACGGACACGGACCTGAGCGACGATATCCACCTGACTGACCGGCGGGCTGAACGGTGCTGGCGGATTTCCGCCAGGACGGGCGAGGGCCTGGAAGAGCTTCTGAAGGGCCTGGAGGATTATCTTATGAGCGGCCAGATCCTCTTTGAAGGCGTGATCCCCTACGCCCAGGGCGGACTGACTGCCAGAATTCGGGCGGAGGGGACGCTGCTGAACGAGTCCTACGAAGCGGAGGGGATTTTTGTGAAGGCCATGCTGCCGGCGGCTCTGTACGGCCAGGTGACGGCGGAGCTGGCCCGGGGCTCCCGCTGATCAGGAACAGTCATAGAAAAGCATAAAAAGGCGGATGTATTCATTTACAACTGGTTGAAAATGGTTGGAAATGACTGCATCCGCTTTTTGATTTGTCAAAACGCAACAAGATGCAAAACAAGACAATCTGGGATTGTAAAAAATATACAAAATTTAGGGGGTACTTTTGGCGGACTGAGTGAGCGGATTTGGTTGAATACGACCACACTTGGTGATATTATGGACGTATCGGATCCAGACAGTGAGGACTGAAAAATGTTAACAGAAGAAAGATGGAGATTTATTCTTGACATTCTGGAGAAGGAGAAGTCGGTGACGGTGCCGGAACTGGAGAAGAGACTCGGCGCCTCTCCATCGACGATCAGGCGGGATCTCAGCCAGCTTCACAAGGCCGGCAAGCTGGTCAAGGTCCATGGCGGGGCGACCTGCCTGGACGCCCGCTACATGGTGCAGGAGATGTCCATGGCGGAAAAGAAGACCCTGCATCTTGAGGAGAAGCAGGCGATCGGCCGCTATGCGGCACGTCTTATTTCTCCGGAGGATTTTGTTTACATAGACTCCGGCACGACGGCGGAGGCGCTGGCCGACGCCATCACTGAGACGGAGGCTGTCTACATGACCAACTCTGTCATGATTGCCATGAAGCTGGCTGTCAAGGGCTGCCGGGTCTTTCTGCCCGAGGGGGAGATGAAGAGCCGGACGGAAGCCATCGTCGGCGGACTGGCAGCGGACAGCATCAAAAAGTATCATTTTACCCTTGGATTCTGGGGCACCAACGGGGTGGACGAGAAGGCCGGCTTCACGACCCCCGAGGTAAATGAAGCCCTGGTCAAACAGGTGTCCATGAGACAGGCCGCCAAGCGGTATGTTTTATGCGACCGGAGCAAGTTCTCCGTGATTTCGCCGGTGTCCTTCGGAGAGTTCGAGAGCGCCACGATCGTCACGGACCGGATTCCGGATAAAAAGTATCAGAAGTATGAGCACATTGTGGAGGTGATGAAATGATTTACACGGTAACCTTTAACCCGTCCCTGGATTACATTGTCCGCACCGACAATTTCAGGCTCGGCGTGATCAACCGTACGACCTACGAGAACATTCTCCCGGGCGGCAAGGGAATCAACGTCTCCATCGTTCTGAAGAACCTCGGCCACGACAGCATCGCGCTGGGCTTCATGGCCGGCTTCACAGGGCGGGAGATCGCTGACCGCTTAAAGGGCTTCAATGTCGGCTCCGACTTCATCGAGGTCAAGGAGGGCATGTCCCGGATCAACTGCAAGATCAAGTCCAATGAGGAGACCGAACTGAACGGCCAGGGCCCCAAGATCACGGAGGAGAACGTGCAGGAGCTCTACGAAAAGCTGGACAAGCTGGTGGCGGGCGATATGCTCATCATCTCCGGCAGTGTGCCGAACACGCTTCCCAGCGATATGTATGAGCGGATCATGAGCCGTCTGGAAGGCCGCGGGATCGATATCGTGGTGGATGCGGAGAGAGACCTTCTGCTCAAGGTCTTAAAGTTCCATCCCTTCCTCATCAAGCCCAACAACCATGAGCTGGGCGATATGTTCGGTGTGACGCTGAAGACCAAGGACGAGGTCATCCCCTACGCGAAGAAGCTTCAGGAGATGGGCGGACGCAATATCCTGATCTCCATGGCGGGAGAGGGCGCTGTGTTCATTTCCGAGAAGGGCGATGTGCTCAGGTCTGCGGCCCCCAAGGGAACCGTGGTCAACTCCGTTGGTGCGGGTGACTCCATGGTCGCCGGCTTCGTGACCGGCTTCCTGGACAATGACGGCGACTACGAGAAGGCCTTCAAGATGGGGCTCTGCACGGGTTCCGCGAGCGCCTTCTCACCGGATCTGGCGACGAGACCCGAGGTCGAGGCGCTGCTGGCCCAGCTGGGCTGAGGCAATCAACCTGGTTAGTTCTGCGTATTTCCGACCTTACGATCACTGGGTCCGCGGCTGTGGACGGCGGATCTGAGGGAGGAGAGCGCTGGCTATAGATTTCTTATAAGGAGGATAGGTAATGAGAATCACTGATTTACTGAAGCCTGAGGGCATTAAGCTCGGCGGAAGCCCCAAGAACAAGGCGGAAGCCATTGACCAGATGGTCGAGCTCATGGTCAAGGAAGGCAACATCAATGATAAGCAGAAGTATAAGGCTGCCGTCCTTGCCCGTGAGGCGGAGACGAGCACAGCCATCGGCGAAGGTATTGCCATTCCGCATGCCAAGACGGACGCGGTCGACAGGCCCGGCCTGGCTGCCATGACGGTTCCGGGCGGCGTCGACTACGATGCGCCGGACGATGAGCCGTCCAACATCATTTTCCTGATCGCGGCCCCCAACACCAAGGAAAATGTCCACCTGGAAGTCCTTTCTAGACTGTCCACACTCCTTATGGACGACGACTTTACGGATGCCCTGCGCAACGCCAAGTCCGTTGAGGAGTTCCGCTCCATCGTCGATAAGGCAGAGGCTGAGAAGCTGGAGGCAGAGGAGAACAAGTCCTACGGCGGCGGCCCGCAGATCCTGGCCATCACCGCCTGCCCCACCGGTATCGCCCATACCTACATGGCAGCCGAGGCCCTTGAGAAGAAGGCCAAGGAAATGGGTTACATCCTTAAGGCTGAGACCCAGGGTTCAGCAGGTGCCAAGAACATCCTCACGGCTGAGGAAATCAAGAACGCCCAGGGCATCATCATCGCGGCCGACAAGAAGATCGACCTGGCCCGTTTCGGCGGCAAGCAGGTCCTCCAGACCTCCGTCTCCGCCGGCATCAACAAGCCTGAGGAGCTGATCAACACGATTATCAACAACCAGGCCCCGGTCCTTGACGGCTCCGCTCCGGCAGCGGCAGCGGCTCCGGCTGACGAAGGCTTCGTCCGGTCCTTCTACAAGAACCTGATGAACGGCGTCTCCCACATGCTTCCCTTCGTCGTCGGCGGCGGTATTCTGATCGCCCTCTCCTTCCTGGTCGACGGTATCATGGCTCCGGACGCCGGCTCCAGCCTTGGCTCCGCTACAGGCCTTGCCCGCTTCTTCAACCAGACCGGCAGCGCTGCCTTCGGCTTCATGCTTCCGATCCTGGCCGGCTTCATCGCCATGTCCATCGCTGACCGTCCGGGTCTTGCCGTTGGTATGGCGGGCGGCTTCCTGGCTAACGCAGGTTCCTCCTGGTTCTCCGTCTTCGGTTCCGCGGCAGCGGTCGGCGGCGGCTTCCTGGGCGCCATGTTCGCAGGCTTTGCCGGTGGTTATCTGACCAAGTGGCTTGAGAAGCAGTGCGAGAAGCTTCCGGATTCCCTGGAGGGCATCAAGCCGGTCCTTCTCTACCCGCTGTTTGGCATGCTGGGCATCGGTCTTATCATGTTCACCGTCAACCCGGTCTTCTCCGGCATCAACGGCGCCATGGCCAGCCTCCTGCAAAGCATGGGCACATCCAACCTGGTCCTTCTGGGCGCCATCACCGGCGGCATGATGTCCATCGACATGGGCGGCCCCTTCAACAAGGCCTCCTACGCCTTTGGTCTTGCCATGCTGAGCCAGTCTATGGAGTCCGGTGACCCGACCGGCCAGATCATCATGGCGGCCATCATGGCCGGCGGCATGGTCCCGCCCATCGCCATCGCCCTCTCCACCACCTTCTTCAAGGACCTCTGGACAGAGGACCAGCAGAAGGCCGGTCTCGTCAACTACATCATGGGTATCTCCTTCATCTCTGAAGGCGCCATCCCCTTCGCGGCTGCCGAACCGCAGCGCGTCCTTCCGGCCTGCATCATCGGCTCCGCCGTATCCGGCGCTCTGACGGCTGTCTTCGGATGCACCAGCCCGGCCCCGCACGGCGGCCTCTGGGTATTCCCAATCATCGGCAAGTGGCCACTCTACATCGTGGCTGTCCTCATCGGCTCCATCGTCGGCTGCGTGATCCTGACCGCCATGAAGAAGAAGGCCGGAAAATAAAGACACGCATCCGGCAATCCGCAGGCAGGGGATGCCTGATATCCCTTGCCGCGGGTGCAGATTAGTTAAGAATCTGTGAAATATCACGGAAATTCTGTCGGTTCTACTGGCCTTTTATGGAAGTTGTGCTATAATACAAAAAGAATGCGCGGGGGGAAGCCTTTTCGAGGTTCCACCCCGGGCCATTAAATCAAAAAGGAGATAATATCATGCAGAAATTTACTTATGTTCTTACAGACGCTGAAGGCATCCATGCCCGTCCGGCCGGCGAGCTTGTCAAGGCTGCCAAGAAGTTCTCCTCCAACATCACCATCTCCAAGGACGGCAAGTCCGCGAAGGCCACCAAGCTCCTGGCTGTCATGAGCCTGGGCGCCAAGCAGGGCCAGGAAGTCGAGTTCACCATCGAGGGCGAGGACGAAGTCGCCGCCGCTGCTGAGCTGGAAGCTTTCATGAAGGCTAATCTGTAAGGTTCTAATGGATCAGCACCCAAAAGGGTATAAAAAGGCTGTCTGACAGGCAAGCTTGTCAGACAGCCTTTTTATATCTTTCTGCGCGACTGAAAAAGTGGGAATCAGGGACGGTTCCTTTTCCCGGTTTTCAAAGAAAACCGGGAAAAGGAACCGTCCCTGATTCCCATTTTTCAAAGACAGCTTGGAAAAGGAACCATCCCTGATTCCCACTTTTTATTTACTTGTCGGCGTTCTGCAGGACCTTGGCGCGGACCAGGGAGGGCAGACCGAAGAGGGTGATGAATCCGGAGGCGTCGTGGTGATCGTAGAGATCGCCGGTGGTGAAGGAGGCCAGGGACTCATTGTAGAGGCTGTAGGGAGAGGTGGTGCCGGCCTTGATGATGTTGCCCTTGTAGAGCTTGAACTTGACTTCGCCGGTCATGTACTCCTGGGTGGACTTGGTGAAGGCTACCAGCGCGTCGCAGAGGGGAGTGAACCACTTGCCTTCGTAGACGACCTGGGCCAGCTTGTTGCCCACTTCCTTCTTGAACTCCAGGGTGGCGCGGTCGAGGATGAGCCCCTCGAGCTGCTTGTGGGCTTCCATGAGGATGGTGCCGCCGGGGGT
>CAMONF010000144.1 GCA_946620335.1 uncultured Clostridia bacterium | reverse complement strand
GCGTCCTGACCCAGCCCATCGTCGCTTACCGCGACCGGTGTTTTAACGTCCAGGACTACTCTGCAGCCATCGAAAACATGCTCATCGCCATCACTGCCCTCGGCTACCAGACCTGCTGGGTCGAGGGACATATCACGGATGCGGACCGGATCGGATACCAGATGGCGCAAATCCTGGGTGTGCCGGATGAGTACGACCTGATCTGCTTCCTGCCGGTGGGCATTCCGGAAACAGAACCTCGAGGCCCCAGGAAGCGTCCCTTTGAGGAGAAGGCCTGGTTCAACGGATTCCGGAAGGATGAGATAAGCGCTAAGTAAAAGACGCTGTTGCCCGACGTAAGCAGATAAGATTGCCACACAGGCTGTGGACAATAAAGAACGGCGGACGCGCCTGGCATGTTTGACATTTCCCCACACGGGCATGAATACCTTTGGGAAATAGAAAACATGCCGTGGCGCGTTCAATATTTGCTGTATCCGGAGAGAGTTTTTTCAATGATCCAAAAATATGCACCGGATACAAGAGAGGAGAGAGTTGTGAGCCAACAAATCGACCTGAACCGTTTCACTGAGGCCCATCGCAGCACATATTCCTATGCCCTTCGGGAGATTCAAAACGGATATAAGATGAGCCACTGGATGTGGTTCATTTTTCCCCAGATCAAAGGGCTGGGGAGGAGCAGTACTTCGCAGTATTACGCCATAGAGAGTCTGGAGGAGGCCAAAGCCTTTCTTAAGGACCCGTATCTCGGCGGGAACCTGGTAGAAATATCCAAGGCATTGCTGGCCCTGCAGAAGGACGACCCGGTGAAGGTGTTCGGTTCCGTTGACGCCATGAAGCTGAAGTCCTGCATGACCCTCTTCGAATGCGCGGGCGGGGATGAACCGGTCTTCGGGCAGGTCCTCGAGAAGTATTTCGGGGGCAGGCGAGACAGGCGCACACTCAGGATTCTCGGCATTCCTGAAGATAAGTCACCTGCCGGAGAGAAGGAAGAAAATGCCGGCGACAGGGATGAAGGAGATCGGAGAAATCTGCGCAGGGTCGTTATTTCCTGTAGGGATGACAATATCGATGCACTGCGGGAGCGGTATCCGGAGGGGCTGCATTTCGCTGTGGGCGACACCCACGGCGAGGTGGAGACCTTGAAGGCTCTTCTCGAGAAGATCCGCTTTGATCCGAGGAAGGACCACCTGTATTTTGTCGGAGACTATAATGCGGGAGGCAATCCGAACGCGCTGCTTGCCTACCTCTCCGGTTTCTATCAGGAGGATTGCGCCCTTCCCGGCTGCCACCTGATCCGCGGCAACCATGAGCGGGAGCTCGGGCCGACCTATCCGCTGGAAAATCTGCCTGACGCCATGGTGCTCAGGGGCCGGCAGATGAACTACTATCTGGTCCACGCGGGTATGGTCCGGCCGGCATTCGCCCTGATCAATAAAGACATGGCAGATCATCCGGATGAGAAGTACTTCGCCTATGCCCTGGACGAGAGCTGCGCGGGCTTCAACGCGCCGCTCAGACAGCTTACCTGGTCCATGAGGGGACTCTACTCTCAGCACTCGCGCTGGCATCCCTGGCCTTTTGAGGAGGACCTCCATCAGCATAAGGCTTGTATCATCCACGGCCATTCGCCCTACTGTTTCTTCATGGGAAATCCGCGGTTCGGGTACGGGGATGAGAACATTTACTGGGACAACCAGCATGTCTGGTTCAGCCAGGACCTCCAGTCCTTCAACATCGACGCCAACGTCAAGGGTCGCTACGAGAACAGCGAGACCTATCGCGGCCTGGCCTGCCTGTGCCTGGAAGTGGTGGAGGAGATTGCCGCCCGCCAGGGCGGCCGGCTTACCATTGAAGGCATCCAGGAGGCAGACAACGCGATTTTTGGCGTGCCCCTCGTGTACAGCCCCTATTATTGGGCAAATGAAGACCTGTCCCGGATCCTGAATGCACGCCCGAAGATGAAGAGAATCACCCTGGGGGCTGACAATCAGCCTGAGATAAGGGAGTTCTGAAGTGAACTGATTGAATGGAAGCAGCACATGATAAGAAAATTCAAAAAGATCAGCGGCAAGTATATTGAGAAGATAACGGGTCAGGAGCGTCTGGCCTATGCCACCTCGGACAGCACTGACTTTTACGACCTGATCGAGTGGTCCAGACATGGCGGCTACCAGGGCTCCGTCATCCAATTCTATGACTTTGAGACGGGGGAGGTCTGGCGTCCCTTTGAAAAGAAGCGGAATGTGGTCTATGGACGGCCGGCCTTCTGGGAAGGGTCTTATTTCCTTCTGCAGGGGGACTACGATGAGGACCGGATCACCCTTTACCGGTTCCGTATCGGGGAGGCGCCGGAGAAGGTCACCGATCTCAAGGCGTCGGAAGTGGACCTCTATAATCTGGAAATCATGGGGACTGAGGTCCGCATTGTCAGCCAGAACGACGTTTTCCGCTGCTATTACCCGGAGCAGTTCAGCCTTCCCCTCACGCCCCAGGACACAGTGTGCTTCCTTGAGGACGGAAAGGTCTACATCGAGCGATGGGTCGAGGAAGGCTGGGACAACGAAAATGACTGCGCGACGGACGCCTATGAGTTTTACCACAAAGTCATCGTGAAGAACTACAGCGGAAAGACGCTCTCCGAGGAGATCGGGAGCCTGCACCAGGCTTCTGACGGAACCTGGTGGATGGCGTGAGCTCATGTTTGATCCGGCTGATGCAACACGATGTCCTTCAAGAGGGCGAATTTCTTTATCCAGGATTCGCCTGTCCCGGAGGCCGGTTGAAATCTGCCGGACAATTGGTATGATTTTGCTTGATAAGAGACAGTAAAGGAGAAATGACTACATGACAAGCAGCCTGCATATCCCTGAGAATATGGAGATCCGCGGCGCCAGGGTCCATAACCTTAAAAATGTGGATGTAGATATACCCCTCCACCGGATCGTCGGCATCGCCGGCGTCTCCGGTTCGGGTAAGTCCTCGCTGGCTTTGGGCGTCCTCTACGCGGAGGGCTCCCGCCGGTATCTGGAATCCCTCTCCACCTACACCCGGCGCCGGATGACCCAGGCCGCCAGGGCTCAGGTGGACGACGTGCGCTATGTGCCGGCTGCCCTGGCCCTCCACCAGAGACCGGGAGTACCCGGGATCCGCAGCACCTTCGGGACATCCACTGAACTGTTGAACAGTCTGCGGCTCATGTTCTCCCGCCTGTCCCACTATACCTGCCCCAACGGGCATGAAGTCCCGCCGACCATGGATTTCGCGGCCGAGAAGGAGGTCCGGTGCCCGGTATGCGGCGAGGTGGTGCCGGTCATCGGCGCCGAGGACCTGGCCTTCAACAGCGGCGGGGCCTGCCGGCAGTGCGGGGGCACGGGCACGATCCGCACAGTCGACCGGTCGACCCTGGTGCCGGATGAGAATCTGACTGTGGACGAGGGCGCAGTAGCCCCCTGGAACAGCCTCAT
>CAMONF010000143.1 GCA_946620335.1 uncultured Clostridia bacterium | reverse complement strand
GTCATGTACGGCGGTCAGATCGTCGAGTTCGGCAATGTCGAGGAGATCTTCTTCGACTCCCGCCACCCCTACACCTGGGCGCTGCTCTCCAGTCTGCCCCAGCTGGGCGTCAAGGGACAGGATCTGTACTACATCACAGGCACACCGCCTTCACTGTACAACAAGATTAAGGGCGATGCCTTTGCACCGCGCAATGAGCACGCGCTGAAGATCGACTTCGAGCAGGAGCCGCCCTACTTCAAGGTCAGCGATACCCACTATGCCAAGACATGGCTCCTTGACCCCAGGGCTCCCAAGCTGGAGAAGCCGGAGGTCATCCGCAACCTGCACGAGAAGATCAAGAAAATGACTGATAAGGGAGGCGCCTTCCATGTCGAATGAAAATAACAACAGAGAAGTGATCGTCTCCATCAAGCATGTGGACATTTCCTTCGACACCGGTACCAAGAAGGAGTTCAAGGCCGTCAAGGACGCCAACTTCGACATCTACAAGGGCGAGACCTTTGCCCTCGTCGGCGAGTCCGGCTCCGGCAAGACGACCCTTGGCCGTGCCATCATGCGGATCAACCCCTGCAGCGCCGGTGAGATCACCTTCGAGGGCAAGCGCATTTCCGGCAAGATTTCCAAGGAAGAGGACCGCAACGTGGTCCGCAGCATCCAGATGATCTTCCAGGATCCCGCGGCTTCCCTGAACGAACGCGCCACCATCGAGTACTGCGTATCCGAAGGCCTTTACAATTTCCACCTCTACAAGGACGAGGCCGACAGAATCGCCAAGGTCGATAAGGCTCTTCAGGATGTAGGCCTTCTGCCCGAGCACAAGTCCCGCTATCCGCACGAGTTCTCCGGCGGTCAGCGCCAGCGTGTCGGTATCGCCCGCGCCATGATCATGGAGCCCAAGTTCATCGTCGCCGATGAGCCCATCTCCGCCCTGGACGTTTCCATTCGCGCCCAGGTCCTGAACCTCATGAACAAGCTCAAGGCCGAGAAGGACCTGACCTATCTCTTCATCGCCCATGACCTCTCCGTCGTCCGTTTTATTGCGGACCGGATCGCCGTTATCCACCTGGGCGAGATCGTCGAGATCGCTGAGTCCGAGACTCTCTTTGAGTATCCCATCCATCCCTACACGATTTCTCTGCTTTCCTCTGTTCCCATGCCCGATCCGCTGATTGAGAAGAACAGAAAGCACATCGTCTACGATCCCAGCGTTCTGGACCAGTCCGGCGCGCCGCGTGAAATGCGCGAGATCCGCCCCGGTCACTTTGTCCACTGCACGGAGAAGGAATTCGCCGAGTATGAGGCTAAGATCGCCAAGATGGAGAAAGAGAAGAAGCAGCAGTAATAACCAGCTGTTCTGACAAAATTGGAATCAGGGACGGGTCCTTTTCCAGTATTACCGGAAAAGGAACCGTCCCTGATTCCAATTTTGTCATATCTTAAGTTCAAAGAATGGTATAGGCGATAACAGCCGAGACGACCAGATAGACGATGGCGAGGAAGAGAGGATAGTTGAAGGCTTCAGCCCTGTTTTCACTCAGCTTCTTTTTGTACTTGTCATAATTGTTCATATCGTTGCCACCGATTCCCCGCTTCATGATAAAGCCGGCGATATCAAAGTCGCCGTGGAGGACCAGGGAATAAATGACGCCTCCGATGAGGAGGATGAGAGCGATGATGGTGAGGGCGTCCGTAAAAATCTGGAGCTTGTTCACCTCGGAAGTGATACCTTTGGCGATTGGGTAGGCCAAGGTGATGATCATATGGGAAGTCAGGACCCTTGGGTCGATCCGTTTGAAGCTGTTCAGGAGCTTGTTCATGGTACATGCCTTTCTCTTCGTTTCTGGTGACTGCCGATCCCCCGGACGGGTGCATGGGCGGCGCGGCATCACAGGTCTGATTATAGCATATGTTCAGGCTGTGTGGGAATGAGGGATGGGGCCTTTTTCCACTTCTCGAGGAAAACTGGGAATCAGGGAGGGGGTCTTTTTCTACATCTCGAGGAAAACTGGGAATCAGGGACGGTTCCTTTTCCCACTTTTCGAGAATCGAAAAGTGGGAAAAGGAACCGTCCCTGATTCCCAGTTTTCGCTTCTCGAGAAGAAGGAAAAGGCCCCGCCCCTCATTTCCAGCCCCGTCCCTGATTCTCAGCCCCCTCCCTCATTTCTTGTTATTCATATATTACTATTATTTTTTTTCAAAGAAAAAAAAGGAAACTCCTTTTTTCTCCGAAATATATTCATTAGAGACAATAATTGTGACCGTTCACACGCGGCAGGAGATGCATTGCATTTTCAAGGCCGGGTGTAATAAGGCGCTCTATGCCCCGGTCACCCGGAAAACATGGATAGGACCTGTGTCTCAGAAATGACTTTCATCGGGCTGTGGACCATGTTTTCTTTCCTGGACAGCAGTTCATGATACTGCTTTCCGCGGAGGTCGAGCCATGGAAGTACGGGAGATCCTGGAACAGAGAGAGATTGAAATCCTGAGCCCCTATGCCGCCAAGGCTGCTCAGTCCCGGGGACGGCGTGTGCCTGAGGACGAGTGCGACATTCGCACAGCCTACATGCGGGACCGGGACCGTATTGTCCACTGCAAGGCCTTCCGGCGCCTCAAGGACAAGACGCAAGTCTTTCTGGCGCCCCAGGGCGACCATTACAGGAATCGGATGACCCACACCCTGGAGGTCTCTCAGACGGCGAGGACCGTGGCCCGGTGCCTCCGCCTCAACGAGGACCTGGTGGAAGCCATCGCCCTCGGTCACGACCTGGGCCATACGCCCTTTGGCCACGCCGGGGAGGCAGCCTTGAATTCGGTCTGCCCCTATGGTTTCAAACACAACGAACAGAGCGTCCGCATCGTCGATAAACTCGAGAAGGACGGGAAGGGCCTGAACCTGACCTGGGAGGTCCGGGACGGCATTCTGAACCACGGCACGGCGGACCATCCCTCCACCCTGGAAGGACAGGTCGTCCGTCTATGCGACAAAATCTCATATATCCACCATGACATGGACGACGCCGAGCGGGCAGGCATCCTCTGCGAGGATGACATTCCCCTGCATCTGCGGAACCTGCTGGGCAGTACGACCCGCATCCGGCTGAACACCTTTATCCACGACATAGTATCCGCCTCCACGGGCAAGGACCACATTGAGATGTCTGAGGAGATTGGCGGCGCCATGTTCGAGCTTCGCCGCTTCATGTTCCAGAACCTTTACACCAATCCCGCCGCCAAGGGCGAGGAGGAGAAGGCGGTCCGAATGCTGAAGGAACTCTACGCCTACTACCGGTCCAACCCCGACCGGATGGCGCCGGAGTACGTCCGCATGGTGGAGACGGAAAATGAAGACATCGACCGGGCTGTGTGTGATTATATTTCCGGCATGACGGATCAGTATTCCATCGCCACCTTCAGCCGAATCTTCGTCCCCAAAGCATGGGACAGGTGAGGCGGAAGCCAGACGAACAGTGCTGTGAAGAGCCTCTCGTAATAGGAGATTACGGCCGATATGACGGCGCCGCAGTCATGAACAGCCAATCTACAGATAAATGTGCCGGCCGGACTTGGTCTTGCTTCAAGACGGCATTGATCATACGAAGCTGCTGAGGTAAAAAATGAGGTATCCCGAAGAAATCATAGAGGAGGTGCGGACGCGCAGCGACATCGTTGACATCATCGGCGGTTATGTGGCCTTAAAGCGCGCCGGGAGCCGGTACACCGGCCTTTGCCCATTTCACAATGAAAAAACGCCTTCCTTCTCCGTGAACCGGGACAAGCAGATGTATTACTGCTTTGGCTGCCACGCCTCAGGAAATGTGTTTACATTTCTCATGCAGTACAACAACATGAGTTTTACGGAGGCCCTCCAGTATCTGGCGGACCGCGCGTCCATCACCCTTCCCGAGCAGCACTACAGCAGGGAACAGAAGGAGAGGGCCGACCGGCGGACCTTATTCCTGGAAATCAATAAGAAGGCTGCAGCCTACTATTACCACCTCCTGCGCAAGGAGGACGGCGCCCGCGCCATGAAGTATCTGACGGACCGGGGGCTCACGCCCGAGACGATCCACCGCTTCGGCCTGGGCTACTCGGGCAAGTCGGGGCGGCTTTACGAATACCTGAAGGGGCAGGGCTACAACGACGGCCAGCTGGCCGATTCCGGCCTTTTCTCCTTCGACGAGAGGCGCGGCGGATCGGACCGGTTCTGGAACCGGGTCATGTTCCCCATCATGGATGCCCAGAGCCGGGTCATCGGCTTCGGCGGCCGCGTCATGGGCGACGCCAAGCCCAAGTACCTGAATTCGCCAGAGACGGACTTTTTCAACAAGCGCCGTCACCTCTTTGGGCTCAACTACGCCAGGTCCTCGCGCCGCAAGGAGCTGATCCTCTGCGAGGGTTACATGGACGTCATCACCATGCACCAGGCGGGCTTCGACAGCGCTGTGGCTTCCCTGGGGACGGCGTTGACCGAGGAGCAGGCAGCGCTCATGCGCCGTTATACGCAGAACGTCTACCTGATCTACGACTCGGACAGGGCCGGCCGCATGGCGGCGGTCAGGGCGGTGCCGATCCTGAGAAATGCAGGCATTTCCCCGAGGATTGTGAATCTCACACCCCACAAGGATCCCGACGAGTTCATCAAGGCGGAGGGGGCGGAGGCCTTCGAGGAGAGGCTGAAGGCGGCCCGCGACGGCTTCCTCTTCACCATCGACGAGATGGAGAAGGAGTATTCCATGTCGGATCCCCAGCAGCGGACCCGTTTCCAACACGAGACTGCGCGGCGGATCGCCTCCATCGAGGATGACCTGGAGAGAAATAACTACATTCTGACCACCTCCCGCGAGAAGTCGATCCCCGAGGATGGCCTTCGCAAGCTGGTCAACCGATATCTGGCGGCGGGCACGCCGGCCGAGAACTATCGGGAGCCCAAAAAGACCGGCCCTGTCAGAAAGGCTAAGGCGGAGGAGGGAGATACCGCGGCGGAGCGGCTGCTCCTGGGGTATCTGGCCGCCTATCCGTCAGCTTACGAGGCCACGAAGGATTATTTGGGGCCGGAGGACTTCCATGGGGAAATCACCAGTCAGGTGGCGGAGGCGCTCTACGCCCAGCTCCGGGCAGGTCCGTTGGATGTGGCCCAGCTCCTGACTTGCTTCGAGGAGGCCGAGACCCAGTCCCAGGCGGCCGCAATCCTGAACGCCGGCCCTTCGGCGGAGGACCAGGGAGCCCTGGATCGGGCTTTCACAGACATCGTGATCCGGGTCATGACGGACAGCAACAATGCCCGGATGAAGGCGCTAAGCTCCGGGGACGCGGCTGTGCTTCAGCCATTTATCGAGACCAAGCGCCGGATCGAGGAGCTGAAGGGGGGACGGGTGCTGCACCTGCCTATGGATGAGAAGCGGTAGGCGGAGGCTTCTGAAGCTGATACCTGCCCTTCACTGGAAAATGATAACCGCGGCCAAGGCCGTTGTTAATATGGAAATAGCTGCCGGGAGGCATTTATTTTCCCGAGAAAAAGGAGAAATATTATGAACGAAAACGAGGTCCGTTTTGCAGAGAGGCTGACGCAGCTCCTCCAGACTGCCAGAAAGAAGAAGAACGTCCTTGCCTACGCTGAGATTGGCGAGTGCTTCAAGGACATCCCCTTCACGGCCGAGGACGCCGAGAAGACCCTGGAGTTCCTGGAGGCCAACGGCGTCGATGTGATCCGGATGGAGGACAACGTCCCTGACGACGATGTGCTTCTTCTCTCCGACGACGATGAGGCGGAAATCTCCGACGAGGAGGACGTGGAGATCGATCTGGAGAAGATCGACCTCTCTATCCCCGAGGGCGTCGCCATCGATGACCCGGTCCGCATGTACCTGAAGGAGATTGGCAAGGTGCCGCTCCTCACTGCTGAGGAGGAGATCGAGCTCTCCAAGCAGATGGAGCTGGGCGGCGAGGCCGGCAAGAAGGCCCAGCAGCGCCTGGCCGAGGCCAACCTTCGTCTGGTCGTCTCCATCGCCAAGCGCTATGTCGGCCGCGGCATGCTGTTCCTCGATCTGATCCAGGAGGGCAACCTGGGCCTCATCAAGGCCGTGGACAAGTTCGACTATACCAAGGGCTATAAATTCT
>CAMONF010000142.1 GCA_946620335.1 uncultured Clostridia bacterium | reverse complement strand
TCATTTTTAAAAGGTGATAAGACCTGAAAGTGAGGGACGAACTGGAATCAGGGACGGTTCCTTTTCCAGCATGCTGGAAAAGGAACCGTCCCTGATTCCAGTTCGTCCCTCACTTTCAGGTCTTATCACCTTTTAAAAATGAAATCCAGATTGATGAACCCCAGCACAAAGCACAAGACCATGGCAATCCCCAAATACAGGATCTTGCACACGCCCCCCGGCAGCACCGCAGCTGCCGCCTCGCAGAGCTTTCGCGCGGGCAGGTAAAGGATTGAAGACAGATACATGATCTGCAGCGGCCGGTCCGAGATATGCCAGCGCTCGAAGCGATGGACGCGGCGGCCGGGCAGGAAGGTGTAGGCGGCCAGGGCGATCAGAAGGATGACCGGGTAGTAGCCAAGCCTGAGGATCGGCCCGAAAGCCGTATACTTTCCCAGGGCGGCGTAATTCATGGCTCCCTGGATGAGAGGTCTCAGCTTGTAGAGGGTGCCCTTCTCCCAGTAAATCAGCATGCCTGCCGTAAAGAGCACGATCATGGAGAAGAGGAACCAGAAATAGTTCCGGATGACCTTCTCCACTACCTCCAGATCCACCATAAAGCCCATAATGAAGAAGGGCAGATAGTGGATGATCCGGAATGCGCAGAAAAGCTGCCCGTTAAAAGGCAGGAACCCGATCAGGACCGCCAAAGCGATGGACAGCCCCAAAAGCAGCCGCTTGTTGCCCTTACGGATAAAAGGCCCGATCAGCATGTAAACGCCGGCCATGAAGTAGAAGCTCAGCTGGGTCTGGTCCGAAAGCAGCATCCAGTCCACTTTGCTTCCCATGGCCGCAAGGGCCAGGTTCCGCACGCTCTTAAGGCCAAGGTATAAAATGAAAGCCGTGACGACATCCTTGAGGAAAGCCGGGTCACCATCCTTCCTCTCTGCCTCCTGCTGCCCCAGAAGCAGTGACAGCATGGGAAATATCAGAAGGATGGAAGCCAGCTGGATGCTCCGCATCATGTGGGAGCCGTTGTAGCTGGTATGGGTAAAATTGTCGAGGACCGCGCAGATGACCAGAATGGCCATGAAATACCCGGTCCGGTGATCTTTATAGTGTTTAAACATGGAATGTCCTCATTTTAAGGTGTGCAGTTCCGACGGTCCGATTGACCGCCTGCCGCGTCCTCATTTCCAGGTCAGAAAAAGGCCCTTTACTCGTCCATGAAGGCCTCATAGGCATCCATGACCTCGTTGGCGTCTCCATACATCCTGAATTCTCCCTTGTCGATCCACAGGGCCTTGTCGCAGAGCTCCCGGATCTGGTTGTTGAAATGGGAGACGATGATGACGGTCCTGTCCTTGTTGTCGATCAGGGACTTGATCCGGGCGAAGCTCTTCTTCTTGAAGCGGGAGTCGCCCACGCTCAGGACCTCGTCGATCAGGATAATGTCTGTCTCCAGAATGGCTGTGATGGCGAAGGCGAGCTTGGAGTGCATGCCGCTGGAGTAGGTCCGGACGGGCTTGTCGACGAACTCGCCCAGCTCGGAGAATTCAATGATTTCCTCCATATGCTCCTCGATCTCTTTCTCAGAGAAGCCTAGCAAGATGCCAGAGAGCAGGATGTTCTCCCGACCGGACAGTTCAGGCTTGAAGCCGACGCCGATGGACATGAGGGAGATGGAGTGGCCGTGGAGGTCGATGGTCCCGCTGTTGGGGGAGAAAATGCCCGCGATGGACCGGAGCATGGTGGACTTGCCGCTGCCGTTCTGTCCCACCAGGCCCAGGATCTCGCCCTTTTCCACCTTGAAGCTGATGTGCTTGACCGCCTCAAAGTATTCATTTTTTTCCTTCCTGCCCCGGAGAAGATTCTTCTTAATGGAGTAGGATTTCATGGAGACGTAGCTGATACAAAGATCATCCACTTCGATGGCATATTCGCTCATATTTACCTCTGCGCCCTGCGGTCAAATGGCCGCGGCGGCGTTTTTGTGTCAGATGGACTTCACGTAAGAGTTTTCATTTTTATAGATGTTCCGCACGCCCAGATAGGCCAGCACAAGGCTCACCGCCAGCCACAGGAAATAGTACCTGAGCTCCGGCATCTTCTTGTAGATCAAGATCTCCCGCATGGCGGAGATTATGTAGGCCAGGGGATTGAAGCGGGACAGATAATACCCCACCACTGGTATCTTCTTCTCGACATTGTAGAAAATGCCCGTCATATACATGAGGAACCGCAGCACGATCGTCGTCACATTGGTAAGATCCTCAACGAACACACCCAGGTGAAGAAGAAATGTGGCGATGGCGAAGGTAAAGAGTACATGCAGAAAAAGAATAGGCAGGAACATGAGGATCGAAAATGTGACCGGGATCCGGAAGCAAATGAGCATGAGCCCGACCACACCGAAGGAGACGACCATCTTGAAACCGTTGACCCAAATCTTCTGGATGAGAAGCATGTACTTGGGAATATAGACCTTGGTGACGATACCCTTGTTGGCCTTGACGATCTTGACGCTCCCGCTTATCACATGGTTGAAAAAGTTCCACATGGTGAGACCGATGAAAATGAAGACCGCGAAATACTTCTCCTTTGACCCGAAGACGTATCCGAAAACGAAGGCATAAATGAGCATCATGCAGAAGGGCTCCAGGATCCACCAGACCCAGTTGAGGTAGGAGCTGGCGACCTCAGCCATGAGGTCGCACCTGGCAGAAATCACTGTGTAGTTGAAGTACCGTTTGACGTCGGCACAAATGCGATTGATCATAGAGATGTCTTCCTTATCCTATGCCGCCCACGCAGCCGTTCCAAACCGACAGGCCACTGTGGTCAGTTCTTATGTAACCCTTAGAGTATAGCATCTTTTGGGGTTTTGGCAAGTCAAAACGCAAGAAATGGGTGAATCAAGGAGGTAAAAGTGGGAATCCTCTTCGAACTGGGGACGGTTCCTGGTTCGAAAAGGATTCCCACTTTTCACCTATCACGCTCTTTGATCCAACACCTTCCTCCCCCGCACGAACTTCCTCTCCACATTCCGATCGTCCCCAAAATAGACGATCCTCTCCAGCCGCTGCACCGGCGTAAGCTCCAGCATGGTCAGAAGATTCCGGTCATCGAGGACCACCGCATCGAACTCGTACCCCGGCTCGAAGGAACCTACCTTCCCGAAGAAGGCTCCCCCGCCCAGAGTAGCCATATAGAGGGCCTCCGCAAGCCCGAGGGGCTTTAAGCTCGTATCCACCAGCCTCCACCGAAGCTTGGAGCACTGGATGGCGTCCTTCATGGCTGTCAGAATGGATGTCTCGGAGCCGCCGGCCACGTCGGAGCCGAGCCCGATGTGAAGTCCTTCGTCCAGATAGCGGCGGACAGGCGCGATGCCGGACGCCACGTTCATATTGGACTGGGGGCAGTGGGCAATGAAAACACCGCGCTCTTTCATGAGAGCGATCTCCTCGTCAGAGGACCATACACAGTGGGCCATGATGGTAGGGCAGCCCGGGCCGCCGAACATGTCATACATATCGTATGCATCTCCGTAATACTTCGACTCAGGTTCCAGCTCCTTTACCCACTCGATCTCACTGAGGTTCTCCGACAGGTGGGACTGGACAGGAACATGGTAGCGCACCTGCAGCACCTTCAACGCCTTCATGAGCTCGCCGGTGCAGGAGGGCGTGAACCGGGGCGTCAGAATGGGCATGGTCCGCTCGAACCTGCCTTCCACCGCCTGAAGCCACGCTTCCGTCCTGGCGGCCGATTCTTCCGTGGTCTCACAGTAGTAGTCAGGGACGTTCCGGTCCATATTGACCTTGCCGATATAGGAGACAAGCCCCCTCTCCTCCATCATTTCCATGAGGCGGATGGTGGAGGGGACGTCGGCGCTGGAGAATACCGAGGCCCGGGTGGTGGCGCCGCGGAGCATGTCATCCGCGAAGATGGCGGAGGATTTTTCCGCATATTCCGCGGCCCGGGCGAACTTGGACTCCTCGGGGAAAGCCATCTCTCCGAGCCATTCCAGAAGCTCCATGTCCATCCCGAGCCCGCGGAAATTGTACTGGGGCGCATGGACGTGGAGGTCCACAAGGCCGGGAATGATCAGCCGTTCCCCGCACTCTTCCACCGGCAGGCCCTTATAGGCCTCCGGCAGCTCTTCAAAAACACCCTGGGAGACGCCGTCCACGCAGACCAGATAAGCCTCCGGGAGCTGGACCATCTCTGCCGGGCTCTTACTGTACACGACGCTGCCGTGCAGAACAAAAGATTTGTCCATCCTTCCTGCCTCCTTTCTTCATCTAATAAAGGGGCAAAGCAATTCCTGCTCCGCCCCTTTCAACCATTTTGCTATTACTCTTCTTCCTCGTATGCGGGCGGCTCGGCCGGGATGAAACGCCGGGACTCGATGGCCGTGGGCATCTTGGGCACCCGTTCCCAGGCCTCCTGGCAGAAGATCATCTGGGAGGCCACCGGGGTCTTGCCGCGGCGGTCCTGCTTGACGTAGTTCCCCTCAGCCGTCAGGATGTGGGCCTTGACATTGTCCTCGAACTCGACGGTCAGGATGTGCATGGCCTCTTCCTTGAGCCTCTCGTCGTCGATCGGGAAAACGATCTCCACACGCTTGTCCAGGTTTCTGGGCATCCAGTCTGCGGAGCCCATGAAGACCTCGTCGTCACCGTCGTTGCAGAACCAGAAGATCCGGGCATGCTCCAGGAAGTCGCCCACGATGGAGCGGACGTGGATATTTTCGGATACGCCGGGGATGCCGACCTTGAGGCAGCAGATGCCGCGGACCAGGAGGTCGATCTTGACGCCGGCGGTGGAAGCCTCGTAGAGGGCCGAGATGATGTCGGGATCGCAGAGGGAGTTCATTTTGGCAATGATACGCGCCTCGTGACCTGCCCTTGCATTCTTTATCTCCCTGTCAATCAGCTGATAAAACTTCTTTCTTAGCCAGATAGGTGCCACTATAAGGGAATTCCATACGGGAGGCTCGGAATAACCCGATAGCATATTAAATACTGCCGTAGCATCCTCTCCTATAGGCTCAGAGCAGGTGAAGATGCCGCAGTCGGTATAAAGCTTGGCAGTGGAATCGTTGTAGTTTCCGGTTCCAAGGTGCACATAACGCTTGATGCCGTCCTCCTCTCGCCTAACCACGAGTGCTATCTTAGAATGGGTCTTTAGGCCTACCAGTCCATAGATAACATGGCAGCCTGCCTTCTCAAGCTTTTTTGCCCAGATGATATTGTTTTCCTCGTCAAATCTCGCCTTAAGCTCAACTAATACGGTAACCTGCTTGCCGTTATCCGCTGCATGCTCTAACGCCGCTATTATGGGGGAGTTGCCGCTGACACGGTACAGGGTCTGCTTAATCGCAAGCACATCCGGATCCTTGGCTGCCTGCGCTATAAAATCCACAACCGGATCAAAGGTCATATAGGGGTGATGTAAGAATATGTCACCCTTTGAAATCTCGTCAAAAATATTCTCGCCGGGGATAATCCTCGGCACCGGCTGAGGAATATAGGGCGGATTCCTAAG
>CAMONF010000141.1 GCA_946620335.1 uncultured Clostridia bacterium | reverse complement strand
TGGGCCATGGTCATCTCGTCGAGCAGCACAACCTTTTTGGACAACTCTTTGCTGTTGCCGACTTTTTCATCGCCCTTCATCAGCAGCACCAGATTTTCCGCCACATAGCGGAAGATCGCGTAGATCAGCTCGTGGTGCATCTTCAGCGCTTTGCCGCGCAGCCCCAGCGTGTTCTTGTCCATGAAGCTGTGGCAGCAGAAGTAGGAGATCATCCAGCGGTAGTGGACCGCGCCGCCCAGGGCGGGGATGAGGTCCTTGCTGAAGGTGGCCAGGAGCATGCCCCACATCCGGCACCACTCGTAGAAGTCCACGCCGGTGTCCTTGACGCCGCGCCACTCGCGGCGGACAGTGGCCATCTTGCCGGACCTGTAGAGCTTGCCCAGCTGCTTCTCGCCGTTTATGATGAGGTCCTTGATCTCATCCGGGGACATGTTCTTGAGGAGGGAGGCTTCATAGGAGAGGCGCTTGGCGAAGGCTTTGGCATCGCCCTTCACGCCTTCGGCTGTGTATTTCCAGTCCGTTTCTTTGATGAGGTCCGCGACGATCCCGCCGATCTCGGCCAGGTTGGCGGCCTGGGCCTTCCAGTCGATGTTGTCCTTCAGACGGAAGAATTTGGGATTGGGATACTTTTCAGACACGTCTTCACCCCCTTTCCTTCTGGATCTTCTTGATTTCCAGGGCCTCCACGAAGGCCTGGAAGCGTGTGCGCAGCTGTCCGGAGTTTCGGACGCTGTAGGAGCGGTCGATGGAGAGGACCGGCCAGCCGTACTCGTCCGCCAGGATGTGGCTTGCCAGCGGGCGCTCGAAGGCCCAGAAGTCACAGTACTTCATCTGCTCGAAGATGATGCCGTCCGCCCGGTATTCCTTCGCCAGACGGTCGATGGTGTCCCGGCGCTGCTGGATCTTGTCGGCGGCCATGTAGCGGGCGCATTCGGAAGTCTTCATATAATGACGGCAGATCTGGCGGAGAAGGTCCTCGTGATCGTTGAGCTCGATGACCTCACGGCCCGGCTTCGAACCGTAGCAGTAGCGGTCCGCCACGGCCAGGGCGCCGGTCTCCTCCAGGAGGCTGGTGAAGCCCAGGTCGTCGATCTCGGAGCCGGCGATGACGACTCTGGCCCGGTACGGACACTTCTCATCCACCTGCCTTGTCTTTATTTCCTCCAGCGTCTCCTTGAGCATGGGAAGGATGAGGGAGGTGGGGCAGCAGTAGGAGACCAGACAGAGAACGTGGTACTCGTAGCCGGTGACGGGCGGGTTGTCCAGTTTCCGGAAATCGCCGATCTCGGTCATGACGCGGCACAGCTCGTTGTGCTCCTCCACCGCCTTCAGGATGGCTTCGTCGGAGACGTCGGTGCCCAGCTTTTCATGGAGGACGTCAAGGACCCGCAGCCGCATCTGGGTGACCACCTGGTCGATGGTGTACTCCTCGATCTTGTAGGGGACGTCGGTGTGGGTCACGAAGAAGTGAGGCTTGGAGTTGCACTTGAGGATCTCCATGTGCTCGTAGCACCGGTTCATGGCCGAGCAGGCGTCCACGCCGGCGATGCCGTCGAGAAACTCGTAGCCGCCCTCGATGGCCCGCTCGAGCAAGGAGCGCGCGTACTCGCAGGTGTAGTTGGACATGTAGTAGGTGGCGATGTCGATGGAGCCGGTGCGGGGCGCCCGGATCCTAGTGGAGAAACAGTTATCGACGTTCAGCAGCACTTCCGGCATGTGGTAGCAGGTGTAGCCGATGGCATACTGTCCCTCCGACTGGGCCTGCCGGACGAGCGCATTGTCGGCGTCCTCCAGCAGGTTCTCAAATTCCAGCAGGTATTTAAGATCTTTCAATCATATCCCCCCTTCCTTAAAGAATTATATTAAACAGGCGTTCTTCAGCCATTCGGTACGTGTCAGGCGGCCGGCTGATCCGGCAGCTCAGAGGATCCCCAAAGCAGTCAGAGCAGTCCGGGCGCCGGTCAGGACCGGCGAATCCGCGGGCAGCTCGAAGATGCTGCGGCCCTCGATGTCATTCTCCGTCATGGCGTTGTCCTGGGGAATGACGGCAATCACCGGGACGCCGCCTTCTGTGGCAGGCGCCACCCGGTCGGGCAATGTGGCCCGGTTCACGATGAGGCCGATCTTGTCGTACATGACCAGCTTGTCGGCCACACTGTGGATGGTGTCGATGATGGAGAGCCCCTTGCGGCTCTGGTCGGACACGCACACGAGGTGGGTGACCTTCTCCATGACCCGGCGGTTGATCTGCTCGATGCCTGCCTCGCCGTCGATCACGACGTAGTCGAATTCATCCGTGAGGAGGCCGATGACCTGGCGCAGGTAGGTGTTGATGGCGCAGTAGCAGCCGGCCGCTTCCGGCCGGCCTATGGCCAGGAAGGCGAAGCCCTCCTCCTCGGCCATGGCCTCGAAGAGGCGGAAACGGGCCTCCGCCAGGATATCCTGGGTGTCCTTCAGTTTGCCGGTCACGTCCTCGGCGACGCGAAGCCGGATTTCGTCCAGGGTCTCCGTGACAGTCACCCCCAGGGCGACGGAGAGGCCGATGGCGGGATCGGCGTCTATGGCCAGGATCCTGGCGTCGGGCTTCGCCTCTGTGAGGAGGCGGACGATGGCTGCCGAGAGAGAGGTCTTGCCGACACCGCCCTTCCCGGCCAGGGCGATGACTGTGGTCTTGTCTGACATGATATGCTTCCTTTTTTTGTTCTTTTACAGATATTTGGGGCAATAAGCCCAATCATGCATAGCATAATTCAACCATATTTATGCATAAAAGACAATAGATAAACTGACAATAGGGGAAAAACAGGTCAATTTTCATGGTTAAAACGGGCAAACAGTTTGACTTGTTAGACAAATATGATAGTATCTAAGTATATAGCTTTCGTGACAGGCGGCGGAGTGTGACTTCATTTCCCCGCGGCTGACGGATCGTCCGATGAGAGGAGGAACGGATGAGGGACCTGAAGCATATTATCGAATTTGAGGATCTCCTGCAGGAGGCCCACAATGATCTGGTGCGCCAGGCCAGGGAGTCGGGCAGGCGGGCGCTCGGATACACCTGCTACTTTATGCCGGAGGTCCTGCTGGACCTGCCCGGATGTTTTTCGGTGCGGCTCAGGGCGCCGCGAAGCGGGTCCCCGGACATGGCTACCTACTACATGTCCAACCGGACCTGCCTTTACGGCCGGTGCCTGCTGGAGCGGGCGCTGGAGGGTGGTTTTAATTTCCTGGACGCCCAGATGGCGACGGAGACCTGCACGGTCACCTGCCGGTTCCAGGAGCATCTCCAGCTCATGGACATTATCCAGAACCCCGACTTCTTCTGTGAGTTCACCGACGTGCCCTTCAAGAAGAACGTCAACGCCATCGACCATTTTGAGAAGCAGCTCCAGTGTCATGTGCTGGACAAGCTCAAGGAGCATTTCGGAATCGACACTTCGGACGAGGCCCTCCTGAAGGCCATCGAGGAGCACAATGAGGTCTGCCGCCTCATCCAGGAGATCGGCAGCTACCGGAAGAAGGACGTGCCCACCATCACAGGCACGGAGTTCTCCATCATCCAGCTGGTGACCCAGGTATGTCCCAAGTATCTGATCATCGACAAGCTCCGGGACATCGCCGAGGATCTGAAGACCCGGGAGCCGGACGTGAAGCCGGGCTACCGAATCAAGGTGGTCCTCACCGGTTCCGAGGAGGACGACCCTGATTTCATCCGCCTCATCGAGGAATGCGGCGCCCTGGTCGTGGCGGACCGCTACTGCTACGGGTCCATTCCCGGCCGGGAGGAGATCGTGGTGAAGGAGGGGGAGACGCCGCTCAGAGCCATCGCCCGCCACTACATCGAGACCTCCATGTGTCCCCGCTTTATGGAGCAGCACACCATGCGGGAGCGCAAGCAGTTCCTGGCGGACGTCGCCCGGGAGTACAAGGCGGACGGGATCATCGTCTGTCAGATGAAGTTCTGCGAGTACTGGAGCTATGAGCGGACCATCGACACGCTGATCCTGCCGCGCGACTACGGCTTCCCGGTCTGCTCCATTGAGAAGGAGTATGTCAACAACGCGGTGGGCCAGCTGAGGACCCGGTTCCAGGCCTTTGTCGAGAGTGTGGAAATCAAGAAGCTCCAGGGAGGTGCCGCAAAATGAAGATCAAGGAGATGGGAGGAAAGCTCCGGGCCAGGGCCGGCGCCATGCGCGACAAGCTCAGCGAAAAGCCGGACGTGAGGAAAATGGCCCGGGATTTCTGGTACGGCAAGCCCCACGAGGAGAGGCGCCTCGGCGACCTCTATATCGGGGACACGGGCCTTTATAAGCACAGAGAGTGGCGCGGTGTCGTGGACACCATGTACTATTTCAATATGATCTGGCTCTACAACTACATCCACATGGTCACGGACGTGATGAAGTACGGCGGCGGACCGGTCATGGGTCCCGTCAATCTCGTCAAGGGCCTCATGCGGTACCGCTGGATGGGCCAGCCCTATCTGACCGTCATGCACTGGTTCGACCGCGGCCTGGAAGGCATGCGCGGTCCGATCCTTCGTGGCTCCGCCTGGCATTACAGGGGCATGACTTCGGAGACCATCCGCCAGTTCATGGAGATGTTCGCCTCCGACAAGAAGCTGAACGGCGGGAAGGAGAGCGAGCAGTGGAAGCACAACATCGCCCACAACGAGACGGTGAGCGGCAGCATTTTCTACGGCTTCCATGACGTCCTGGAGGACATTCCTCTGGAAATGATTCCATACTTCGTAACCTGCCACGTCAACAACCACACCGTCCTCAACTATATCGACGCGGCCCAGTCCATCGGCCTGCCCTCGGACCCCTGTCCCATGTGCCAGGCTGAGTACGGCCTCTTCGTCCTGGACGATTATCCCGACTACGCGCCGACCATGATCACCTCCAACGAGGCCTGCGACGGGTCGGTGGCCACCTCGGTCCTCCAGGACTGGTTCCTGAACCGTCCCCTCTACGCCATGCCCCAGCCCATGCGGTACGACGATCCCCTGGTCCAGGAGCACTGCCAGCGTGAGATCGAGGGCGCCTGGAAGTTCATCGAGGAGCAGTACGGCGTCAAATTCGACTGGGATATGTACTGCAAGTACGCCGAGGAGCAGAACAAGCTGACGGCCTTCGAGCATGAAAAGTGGGACGTGGCGGCCAATACGCCTTACTATCCCATCAATGGTGTGGCTCAGGCCCTCTACCGGATCTACTATTCCCAGGACGGCAACAGGCCCATCTGGCACGAAATCGACGCCCACGTCCGGAAGATCATGAACAACACGGTGAAGAACAAGATCGTGACCCTGCCCAAGACCCGGCACAGAGCCATCGCCTGGAGCTGCGCACCCCTCTACTATTCCAACTGGTGCACCTGGGCCTACAACTGCTGGGGCATCAACTGCGTGATCAACATGGACTCCCTCATGTTCGACCAGTACCTGCGGACGGATACCTACGAGCACGCCCTCGAGGACCTGGCCTGGTACAACGAGAAGGCGCCCATGCGGGCCATGGCGGTCGGCGGCCACGAGCATATCCTCTCCCTCTGGAGCTACATGGAGCGGTTCAACTGCGACATGGTCATCATGTACGACCAGCTCCAGTGCAAGGGCATGCAGGGCATCCACGGCGTCTTCGAGGACGAGTTCCGCAAGCGCGATATCCACGCCATCTGGGTCCCCCACGCCCTGCCCGACAAGCGGACGGTCTCCCGCAAGGAGATCCGGAAGATCATCAGCGATTACATGATCACGGTCATGCGGGAGGAGCCGCTTGACCCGACATTGGTGGACTTCGAGGACGATTCCAGCTGGTAAAGGAGGTTGCATAAGATGAAGAAGATACTGCTGAAGATCCTGGGGATCGCGGCTTTCATTTACGGGCTGCTCTTCGCCGTGTTCTATTTTGACCTGGACGGCAAGTTCCTGTATTACATTTTCGAGCCGGCCATGATCAAGCATTTCGACAACATGAAGCGCGAGGACAACACGACGATGCCTTATGAGATGAAGGAGAACGTGTCCCGGGAATGACGCCGACAAGTGAAGGAAAGATCAGTGTCCTCATGCAAATGAGGACACTTTTTTTTGAAAATGAGGCTATTTCATCTTTGCCGCCATCTATGGTATAAATGAATCATCGGAAATGAACCGGGCATGCTGTAAAGGCCGTCCCGGTCAGCTCATAAAAATGAAACCCACAAGAGATAACGGAGGTTTACCATGTTAGTTGAGACAAAAGCAAGAGTAGGTGTGTTCTCCATCGCCCTGGGCGCTTACCTGCCCCAGTTCCCCCAGCTGGTCCCCGAGTTCGAAAGCCAGTACGAAGCCTTCAAGAAGTCCCTGCCGGACACCGTCGAGATCGTTGACGGCGGCATGGTGACGACCAAGGAGAAGGCCCAGAAGGCCGGCGACCTCTTCAGGGCTGCCGACGTGGACCTGGTCTTCCTTCAGATGCTCACCTACGCCACATCCTACAATTACCTGCCGGCCGTCCGCGACCTGGACGTTCCGGTGGTGGTGGTCAACCTCCAGAAGGTCAAGGCCCTGGACTATGATACCGCCGACATCCCCACCTGGCTGGGCATCGGCTACGCCCGCGGCGCCACCGGCGAAGTCATCGCCGACCTGGAGCGCTTCGGCAAGCGCCACGCCATGATCACCGGCGTCGTCGAAGGCGGCGATCCCGAGGTCAAGGCTGAGATCGAGGACTGGTGCCGGGCTGCCCAGGTCAGAAGACGCCTGCGCGACACCAACATCGCTCAGATCGGCCGTCCCTATCCGGGCATGATGGACCTCTACATCGACGAGACCAACCTCTACAGGAGAATGGGCCTCTACACCAAGCAGTTCGACTGGGAGAAGATGTGGTGCATCGCCGACAACGTCACGGACGAGGAAGCCATCCGCGCCAAGGCCCAGGAGATCCTGGACACCTTCGCCGTCGAGGGCGGCGGCAGCATCGAGGAAGTCTGGGAGATGGCCAAGTACGTCGTGGCCTTCGAGCAGTGGGTCAAGGACGAGCAGTTGGGTCTGGTCGCCTCCCACTATGACGGCTTTGCCAAGGGCCAGGCCGGCGTTCTCGACTCCATGCTGATTCCGGCCTTCTCCATGCTGATCAAGCAGGGCACGGCCTGCGCCGTCGAGGGCGACATGAAGGTCGCCATGGCCATGAGCATCCTCAAGACCATCTCCGGCACCGGCCAGCTGGCAGAGATGTACTCCATCGACTTCAACGATGACATCGCCATCATCGGCCACTCCGGCTCCGGCGATGCCGCCATCTCCCAGAAGCACAAACCCACCATGAAGATCGTCAAGGTCTTCCACGGCAAGACCGGCGGCGGCTACCTCACCCAGTTCTATCCC
>CAMONF010000140.1 GCA_946620335.1 uncultured Clostridia bacterium | reverse complement strand
CGCGAGGACCTTGCGCGGACGTTCCTCCTCGGCCGTCTCCATGCGCCCGCGCAGGATGGGCAGGAGCGTGAATCCGAAGAGAAGGATCTCCAGGAAGAAAAGGTGTCCCACGGAAGGCAGTGGGACCCGGAGGTTGTTGATGTCATAGGTCCCTGAGAGAAGCGGGTAAATGAACTCCCTCACCGTGATCGCCCTTCCCCCTGTAAGCCGGTTGTAGAGCAGCACGATACCGTACCCGCCCGCGAAGCTTAAGACCACCAGCGCCCCTTCGACGGCCAGAGTCCCCAAAGCCCGGAGCGTGAACCAGCTCTTGTCGTAGTGGAGCCGGAGGAAGGCGCAGCAGGCCAGGACCGCCGCGGTGAAGAGAGCCGTCTCGAAGTTCCAGACAAAGCCCGCCGTCACGATCAGGAACTGCACCAGGACCCGAAGGATCCGCATGCCCTCCCTGGGGTGCCGCGCTTCCCAGGCCAGATAGGCCATGCCCAGGGCGGGGATGAGGAGACGATGCGGCACGATCTGGAAATAAACGCCCGACCGGGTGAGCAGGGTGCAGGTCCCGAGGCAGGCAGCCATGGTCAGGAAAAAGACCAGGTCCCGCTCGATCAGGACATCCGCCGTGTAGACGATGGCCAGGAAGGTGATAAATGTGAACACCGCGATGGCCAGGGCGACGGCCTTGTAGTTATTTCCGAAGAGCCTGACCAGGGGCAGGTAGAGGATGCCGTGATGGCCGTAGATGTTGATGTGGTGGTTGTCAAAGGGCACCAGCTGGGCCGTGTTGATGATGGTCGTCGTGTAGGCGTCGATGTGGAGGAGCCCCGCACCGGTGTCCGCGTAGGGGGCCGGACACCATTCGTACAGGGCGCACAGGAAGGAAATGAAAGCACCGACCACCCATCTCACTGCCCTGCTCTGCCGGACCGCGCTCTTCCCCAGGAGATAGATGAGGAAGGCCGGGATGACCATGGCGGCAAAGTAAGGGACCGGCGGCAGGTTCTGCCGCAGGGAGTAGGCGGCGACGCCGCCGGGGAAGAGGGTGTTCTCATTTCTGTAGACACGGTAAATGAGGAGCAGCAGGGCGGCCGCGCAGGCCAGAAGGCCCGGCACCAGCAGGGCGTTGAGGATCCGGGCCGCTTTCCCCTCGCCGTCGAAGGCCTCCTGCAGGCGGCCCGTCGCGAGAAATAGGACAAGCGCCCCCGCGCAGACGCCCAGAATGGCGGTCACGTAGACGAAGAAGTTGTAGTTGACGGGGAAGGGCGCGTCCTCCGCATTGTAGGGAAGGCCTGCCATGATACGCCATGCGGCCATGAGGAGGAGGGCCAGGAGGATATAGATCACCATATCCAGGTTCTTGTTTGTTTTCGTTTCCATCGGTTCTCCTAAAACAAAAGGGCCCGCGCCGCTGCCGGAGGTTCCGGCGGGCGCGGGCTCTGGATCACGCCTTTGTGGAGGGCTTGAAAGAGGGATGCCTTCGCCGGTCAGCGTCAGGCAGCCACGCTTCCTTTACTTCTCTTCGAAGGAAAAGTGGCAGCAGATGCCTGCACCGATCTTCTTTAGACAGCCAGCTTTCCTTTACTTCTCTTCGAAGGGGAAGGTGAAGGGCAGCTTATAGAGGTCTCTCACGTACATGAAGTCCTTCTGGACGCCCTTGCCGATGGGGTCGCCCTTGTCCTTCCTCTCCAGCCACACATCCCATTCCTTCTCGCCGGCGGTGTAGATCCGGTCATGGCCGGGCGCCTTCTTGGAGGCGCGGAGGGCCCGGAGGATGTCGCCGGCTGTCTTCCTGAAGTTTTCCGTGCCCAGGAAGAATTCCGGATTGATGACGATGAAGAAATGGCCCAGGCTGATGGGCTGCTTGCCGCCGTCCGGCGCCTTGCTGGTGATGCCCTTCATGAACACATTGCCGGCCAGGGCCGCGGAGAGGATCTCGACCACCGCCGCGTAGCCGTAGCCCTTATAGCCTGCAGTCTCCTCACCGATGCCGCCCAGGGGAGCCAGGGCTGCGGTGCCCGCGACCAGGGCCTTCAGGATCTCCTCGCTGTCGGTCATGGGTTCGCCGTTCTCGGAAATGACAGTGCCGGCGGGGGGGGGTCTGCCTTCACGGGCATAATACTCGATCCTGCCGCGCTGGACGATGGAGGTGGCGCAGTCCAGGCAGAAGTCGAAGGGCTCGTCGGTGGGCAGGCTGAAGGTCAGGGGGTTGGTGCCCATCATGTTCTCGACGCCGAAGGTGGGGGCGATGGAGGCCCGGGCATTGGTGCCCGTGATGCCAATGAGGCCTTCCTTGGACGCCATGCTGGTCCAGTAGCCGGCGATGCCGTAGTGGGAAGAATTGCGGATGGCGCCCATGGCCAGGCCGTAGGTCTTGGCCTTCTCGATGAGGGCGGTCATCATTTTATGGCTGGCCACCATGCCCATGCCGTCATGGGCGTCGGCCACCAGCGTGGTGGGCGTCTCCTTGAGGATCTCATAGTTGGTCACCGGGTTCAAAATGCCCGCCTGGATCCGGTCGATATAGATGGGTTTGAAACGGTTCACGCCGTGGCTCTCGATGCCCCGGCGGTCGGACTCCATGAGAACGTCCGAGCAGATCTTGGCTTCCTCCTCCGGCACGCCGGCGGCCTTGAAGGCCTCCGTCATGAACGAATCGATGAACTCCCAGGATACATAAGGTCTTCCTTGCTTATCCAACATATCTGCCTCCTTTACTCAGCCTCCCAGCCGGCCAGATACGCTTCCTGCTCCGGTGTCAGACGGTCGATGGAAAGGCCCATGGCCTTCAGCTTGTACCAGCCGATCTCGTCGTCGATGGAATCCGGAACGTTGTACACCTTGGTTTCCAGTTCATTTCTGTGCTCGGCCAACCACTTTAAGCTCAGGGCCTGCACGGCGAAGGACATATCCATGATCTCAGCGGGATGTCCCATGCCGCAGGCCAGGTTGACCAGCCTGCCCTCTCCCAGCACATTGAGGGTCCTGCCGTCAGGCAGGGTGTAGCCGATGATGTTCTTGCGGCGGGTCGCGGAGCTCACAGCCATCTCCCGCAGGGTGGCCACGTCGACCTCGCAGTCAAAGTGTCCGGCGTTGCAGAGGATGGCCTGGTCCTTCATGACCTCGAAATGCCGCTTCACGATAACGTCCTTGCAGCCCGTGACTGTCACGAAAATATCACCCACCTTCGCAGCCTCGTCCATGGGCATGATTCTGAAGCCGTCCATGGTGGCGTCCAGGGCCTTGAAGGGATCGATCTCCGTCACGATGACGTTGGCGCCCATGCCCTTGGCCCGCATGGCCGTGCCCTTGCCGCACCAGCCATAGCCGGCCACGACGACGGTCTTGCCCGCCACGATCAGGTTGGTGGTGTCCATGATGGCCGTCCAGACAGACTGGCCGGTCCCGTACTTGTTGTCATAGTAGTGCTTGGCCTTGGCGTCGTTGACCGCCATCATCGGGCAGGGAAGAATGCCTCCCTTCTCCCGGGCTCTGAGCCGGTGGATACCGGTGGTGGTCTCCTCGCAGCCGCCGATCAGCTGGTCAGCGTACTCCTTGCAGCGCCCGCCCAGGAGGTTGATGAGATCTCCGCCGTCGTCCACGATCAGGTGGGGATGACAGGCCAGAGTCTCGACCAGAAGCTCCTCGTATTCGGCCGGCGTCACTCCGTACTTTCCGTAGGTGTCCACGCCCATCTCGGCGATGGCCGCCGCCACGTCGTCCTGGGTAGACAGGGGGTTGCAGCCGGTCAGATGGACCTCCGCGCCGCCCTTGGCCAGGACCAGGCCCAGGTTGGCCGTCTTGGCCTCCAGGTGGACGGAGACCGCTACTTTGAGCCCTGCGAAGGGCTTTTCCTTTTCGAACTGCTTTTCAATCTCCGTGAGGGCCGGCATGAAGGAGCGCACCCACTCGATCTTCTTTCTGCCCTCCGGAGCCAGGGAAGGATCTTTAATATTGCTCATATATTCTACCTCGCTGTTTTGTATTCATTTTAAATGGAGGAACTTCTTCTGAAATTCCCTGACTTTGGCGTAGACGAGCGCCTCGTCCACCGTCAGAAGCTCCCTGTCCCTCATGAGGAAGCGGCCGTTCACCATGGTGTCGGTGACCTCTGACCCGTTGGCCGAGTAGCAGAGGGAGGAGACGATGTTGTTGTTCGGGAAGAGGGACACGGCGTTCAGGTCCAGGAAAATGAGGTCCGCCGCCGCCCCTTCCGCAATCACGCCAAGATCACCGGTTCTTCCCAGGGCCCTGGCCGCGTTGACAGTGCAGGTCCTGAGGACAAAGTCCGCGGGCGTCGCGGTAGAATCACGGTTCACACCCTTATGAATCATGGTGAGCAGTCCCATTTCCCGGAACATATTGAGGGTGTTGTTGCTGGCCGCCCCGTCGGTGCCCAGGCAGATATTGATACCGGCTGCCTGCATGTCCCCGATGGGTGCGAAGCCGTTGCTGAGCTTGGCGTTGCTGGCCGGATTGGTGACCACGTTGGCGCCGCTCCGGGCCAGGCGGGCGATATCGTCGTCCTGCATCTGGACGCAGTGGGCCAGGATGGTGCGGTCACTCAAAAATCCCAGGTCGTCCAGGAGGGCCACCGGTGTCTTCCCATGCTCCTTCCGGCAGTTCTCCACCTCGGTCAGACTCTCGGACAGGTGGGTCTGTCTGAGGAGTCCACGGGCGTCGGACTCCCGGACCACCTCTTTCAAGAGGTCCGTGGAGCAGCTGTAGATGGCGTGGGGGGAGATAATGAATTCCAGCGTCTCGCAGCGGTACTTTTCCATCTCCTCCATGGCCTCGCCAAACCGCTTGTTCCCCGTCTCGTAGAGGCTGCTGCCTACCAGGCCCCGGCCAATATATCCGCGCAGGCCTGTCTCCAGGGCAGCCCGGCAGGACTGCTCATGGAACATGTGCATATCCACGAAGGTGGTGGTGCCGGTGCGGATCATCTCGATCATGCCCAGGAGATTGCACCAGTAGGCCGCCTCAGCGGTCAGCGTATCCTCCACCGGCATGACGCGGTTGAAAAGCCACTCGCCGAAGGGCACGTCGTCCGCATAATTGCGCATGCCGGTCATGTAGACGTGGGTGTGCATGTTGATAAGGCCGGGCATGACCAGCTTCTGAGAGGCATCGATGACCTGGAAGTTCTCCTCCGTCTCCGGCGCCTGCCCGACGCCGGCAATCCTGCCGCCCATGACATAGAGGTCCTTCTGCACAGCCTTAAAGCCGTCCTCCTCCAAAAGGAGGAGATATCCATTGGTTATAAGATAATTCAATCTGTTTTTCCTTTCAGAGACAGCGCCCTTCCTAGGCCCTGCTTTTCTTTTTATCATACCATAAAAGCCGCGGGAAATGAATCCATTCCCGCGGTTAATCGAAGTGCGTATCTCTTTTAAAGCAAAGGCCGACTGACTCATGACTAAAGTCCCAAGAATGCGCCGGGCATTTTTCAACGCTATTAATCAGAAGGAGGCAAAGGCCGGCACCATGAGGATGACCATGACCACCGCAAGCAGGATGAACATGGGAAAGGTCAGCTTCGTCCCCGCCTTCTCCCCCTGGATCCTGGCCTGCTTCCGCCGCTCGTCGAAGGCCTCGGCGGCCTCCCGCTCCAATATCCGGACCATCTCACCGCTTCCGCGGCGGAGGTTCTGGGACAGGAGGGTGGCCAGGGACTTGTACCTGGCCTCCGGCGACCGCCTTCCCATGTTGGCGTAAGATTGAAGCTCCGGAATGCCGTTGGCCATATCCCTCGTGACCCGCAGGATCTCCTCGAAGCCCTCCCGTCTGGCCCCGCCGGCCGCAAGGCTCTTCCTGTAGTCCTCCCCCATCTTCTCAAAGGCCATGCGCAGGCTCATCCCGGCACTCACCAGGAGTGTCAGCTTGCCTACGATGTGGGGATAATCCAGGAGCATGCCCTCGCGTCTCTTCTCCTCGGCCTCGCGCCTCCTCTCCAGCCGCGTCAGGATCATCATCAGGGAAATGACAACACCCAGCCCCAGAAAGACCCTCCCCGCATCGGTCCGGTTCCCTGCCCAGGCCACCTCCTGCCCGTCAATCTCCTCCGGCAGGTAGAGCCGTTCGTCCGAGGCGTCGTTCCTGGCCGCTATGGATTCCCGTATGAGGGATGTCAGCCGCTCCTCCTCGTTAAGCTTCCTTGGAAATACCTTCACTTTGAGGAATGTCTCTCGAACTCTCTCCTCGAAGCAGATGTCTGCCGAAACGGTCACCTCCGCCCCGGCTTCAGGAACCTTCTCGCCGATCCGCCCGTCCCAGTCCAAAATGGCCGGCTTGTCCACCATGTAGGAGAGGGAGACCGGCAGGTCCGGCAGAAGGGCCGGAAAGGTCAGGTCGGCACTGACGTGACCCGGGTCCTGGCCACCGAGAACAGCAGCCGGCAGGGCAGCCTCGGCGGCGTCCAATATAGCCTCGATCTCCGCCTCCGTATAGGCCCTTGGCAGGACACCCACGGTGATTTCCCGGGTCTCGCCGTCCATGGTCAGGGAGAGATTCTCCTCATAGTCGACGCCGCCATAGTTCTCCCTCGGAAGGTAGCCCTGTGCCACCGTATCCGTGAGGACGGCATTGACGGTCAGGAGACAGCCCAGTATATTGGCGGCGAAAAGGACCGCCAGGGCCTGTCCCACCACCTTGTCCTCCAGCCCCAGACTCTCCAGGAAACGTCGGTTGATCAGATGCCCCGCTGCCCCGAAAAAGCCCCTCGAGGCGATGAAAAGTATGCCGAAACCCGCCAGGACAGCGCCGTAGATCCAAAGCTTTTCCATCCTGCTCCCTTCTGCCCTCCTGTGTCCGGAAGGCATATCTCTGATTGCCGTCAGTACACCGCTTCCGCCCAATTCATTCTCAGCCTGCGGGTTTACAGACCATATCACTTAGGAGAGGAATCGCAGGTTCCATCACTCCCTACACCGCAATATCCACAATCCGGTTCCCCCAGACCACGGCCGCCGCATAGACAGCCAGGCAGCCGGTCATGACCAGCATCCCCAGGGAGGTCGTGTACAGGACATCCAGGTATCCGGGGCTGGTCAGCTGCATGTAGACGATGATGGCGCAGGGCATGACACTCATGATTTTCTGCTCATACTTTTTGGCAGCCAGGCTGGCCTCGATCTCCCGCTCCACGTCCAGTTTGTCGGAGATG
>CAMONF010000139.1 GCA_946620335.1 uncultured Clostridia bacterium | reverse complement strand
GGCCAAGATGTGGATCAAGGGCCTGCAGAGACTTCAGAAGCCGCTGCGTCACCTCCACACCCAGTACAACGAGAAGCTGCCCTATGACTCCATCGATATGGACTTCATGAACCTCAACCAGGCTGCCCACGGCGACCGCGAGTATGGTTTCATTCTTGCCAAGCTGAACATTCCTCACGAGGTCGTTGCCGGCTACTACAAGCATGACCATGTCGTGGCCAAGATCCGCCAGTTCGCCCAGGTCGCCAAGGCCATCGGTCTTTCCAAGAACCTGACCATCGCCACCTTCGGCAACAACATGCGCGACGTCGCTGTCACAGACGGCAACCGTCTCGAGTGCCAGATCAAGTACGGCTGGGAAGTCAAGTACTGGGGCATCGGCGAGATCGTCAAGCTGGCCGCCGAGGCCACCGAGGCTGAGGTCGACGCCAAGATGGACGAGTACCTCTCCAAGTACACCATGGCTACCGACAATGTCGCCGCTGTCCGCGAGCAGGCCAGATATGAGGTCGGCTTTGACAAGTTCCTGGCCGCCAACAAGTGCTGCGCCTTCACAGACACCTTCCAGGACCTTCACAACATGACCCAGCTGCCCGGCATCGCCGCTCAGAACCTCATGGCCAAGGGCGTGGGCTTCGGTCCGGAAGGCGACTACAAGATCGCCGCTTTCTCCACCGTCCTTATGAAGATGGCCGAAGGCCGCGAAGGCGCCACCGGCTTCATCGAGGATTATACCTACGATCTGACTCCTGGTCAGGAGCTGGAGCTTGCCTCCCATATGCTGGAGGTCCCGGCTTCCTTCGCCGCCAATAAGCCTGAGATCCAGGTCCACCACCTGGGCATCGGCAACAAGGCTGACCCGGCCCGTCTGGTCTTCGACGGTGTGACCGGCGACGGTATCCAGGTCACCCTGATCGACCTCGGCGATCATTTCCGCATTATCTGCGCTGACATCGAGCTGGTCAAGCAGCCCGCTCCGATGCCCAAGCTGCCTGTCGCCCGCATCATGTATCGCCATAAGCCCAACTTCGAGATCGGCACGGCTGCCTGGTGCTATGCCGGCGGTGCTCACCACAGCGTCGTCTCCACAGCCCTGACCCGCGAGGACATCGCCATGTTCGCACGCCTGACCGGCACCGAGCTCATCACCATCGGCGATGACACCACCGAGGCTGACCTCAGGAAATTCTTCATGTAATTGACAGCGGCCAATCGGCTGTATAAAATGAAAACAAGAGCTCCCTTTGCCGGTATATTGATGATAGACCTGCAGCAGGGAGCTCTTTTCAATGGAAATCGAGGGATGCGTTCATTTTCCCTTTGCCGGAACCAGGAGGTTTGGCGTGAATAAAATTAGTACAAAATCCGAACCCAGATACAAGGAAATCGTCTCCTGGATCCGCAGCGGCATCGAGGATGGGAGCCTTAAGTCCGGCGACCGGCTGCCCACGGAGATGGAGCTGGCCGAGCGCTTCGGCCTGAGCCGGCAGACTGTCCGCCACGCCACCGGCGAGCTGGTGGAGGCGGGGGTCCTGACCCGCGTCAAGGGGAGCGGAACCTACGTCGGCGTCAGTCCTCTGGGGCGGAGAGAGCAGTATCGGAATATCGCTGTCATCAGCACCTACGTGGACAGCTACATTTTCCCGGCGATCTTGAAGGGCATCGAGCGGACCCTGGGCACCCGGGGGTACTCGACTCAGGTCTCCTTCACGGACAACAAGATCACCCATGAGGCCGGGATTTTGAAGAAGATCCTCGACAAGGACAATATCGACGGGCTCATCGTGGAGCCCTCCATGAGCGCCCTGCCCAATCCCAACATCGGCTACTACAAGGCGCTGCGGGCCCGGGGAATTCCAATCCTCTTTTTCCACGCCCGCTACCCGGACGTGGACGGCCCGTTGGTGGGTCTCGATGACCGCGGTATCGCTGCTGAGGCGGTCCGGATGCTCGCCGGCCGGGGCCACACCCGCATCGGCTGCATCGGCAAGATGGACGATGCCCAGGGCCTTGCCCGCTACGCCGGCTACCTGGACGGCATGGCCGCCGCAGGCCTTGGCGTGGAGGAAATGAACACCATCTGGCTGGACACGTGGGATCTGGAACACATGGAGGACGTCTCCGACACTATTTTCCGACGTCTTGAAGGCTGCACGGCCGTGGTGGCTTACAACGACCAGGTGGGCGTCAGCCTGATCCGGATGGCCCTCGCCCGGGGCCTCCGCGTGCCGGAGGACCTGGCTGTCGTCGGCGTCGACGACGCGCCTATCGCGGCCCTCTGCCCGGTGCCTCTCTCTACCTTCGCTCATCCCAAGGAGGCCCTGGGCGAGAAGGCAGCGGCCAATATGCTGGGTATGATCGAGCAGCCGGGGTTTGACGGGAATTATCTTTTTGAGGCCGAGGCTGTGGAACGGGAATCGGCGGGGTGAAGGAAAAAATGGGGAATAGGGGCGGGGTCTTTTTCCCCTTTTTCTTTTGTAAAGTGGGGGAAGGAACCGACGCCCCATTCCCACTTTTCCCCGACCCCCCTTGGCTGGTGGTAG
>CAMONF010000138.1 GCA_946620335.1 uncultured Clostridia bacterium | reverse complement strand
GGCCAGGTGGGAGAGGGAATCCCCCGAGAGGACCGCCAGCCCGTAGGAGTTGATGAGCTCAGGAATGCCGTGGTTGTTTTCCGGGTCGATGTGGTAGGGCCTGCCGCAGAGCACGATGCCGTGCCGGCCGCTCTCCTTAAGGAAGCGGAGGGTCTCTTCGCCCTTCTTGCGAATGTCCTCCCGGGAGGCCATGAGCTCTGTCCAGGCCTGGTGCGCCGCGTTCAGAATCTCGGCCCGCGGGATTTCTCCCTTGAAAATGGCCACCAGCCGGTCGGTCAGCACCTTCTCGTCCGTCATCGCCAGGAAGGGATTCCTGAAGTCGATGGACGGATCCCTGAGGGACTCCACGTTGTTCTTGATGTTCTCGGCGTAGGAGGTGACGATGGGGCAGTTGTAGTGGTTGACCGCCTCTGTGAATTCATTTCTCTCGTAGGGCACGCAGGGGTACCAGATGAACTTGAGGCCGCTCTTTATGAGCCACTCGATATGCCCGTGGGCCAGCTTGGCCGGGTAGCACTCAGACTCGCTGGGGATGGATTCGATGCCCAGCTCGTAGAGGGCCCTGGTGGACGTCGGGGAGAGCACCACCTCGTAGCCCAGTCTGGTGAAGAATGTGAACCAGAAGGGGTAGTCCTCGAACATGTTGAGGACGCGGGGGATGCCGACCCGACCCCTGGGGGCCTTGTCCGCCTTGACCGGCTCGTAGTCGAAGATACGGTGGTACTTGTAGTCGTAGAGGTTGGGCAGGTTGTCCTTATTTTTCTGCTTGCCGATGCCCCGCTCGCAGCGGTTGCCGGAGATGTAGCTCCGGCCGCCGGAGAAGCGGTTCACGGTCAGGCGGCAGTTGTTGGTGCAGCCGTGGCAGCGGGCCATGGAGGTGGTGTAGCGGAAGGCCTCGATCTCCGGGAGGGAGAGCATGGTGGTCTCGCGGCCTTCGGTCATGCGCTCGCGGGCGATCAGGGCCGCGCCGAAGGCGCCCATGATGCCGGCGATATCGGGGCGGATGACTTCGCAGCCGGCGATCCGCTCGAAGGAGCGGAGGACGGCGTCGTTGTAGAAGGTGCCGCCCTGGACCACGATGTTACGGCCCAGCTCCCTGGCGTCGGAGACCTTGATGACCTTGTAGAGGGCGTTCTTGATGACCGAGTAGGCCAGGCCGGCGGAAATGTCAGCGACGGTGGCCCCTTCCTTCTGGGCCTGCTTGACCTTGGAATTCATGAAGACCGTGCAGCGGGTGCCCAGGTCGATGGGGTGTTCCGCGAAGAGGGCGGCCTTGGCAAAGTCCTGGACAGAGTAGTTGAGGGTCTTGGCGAAATTTTCGATGAAGGAGCCGCAGCCGGAGGAGCAGGCTTCATTTAACATGACGTCGTCCACGGCGTGGTCACGGATCCGGATGCACTTCATGTCCTGGCCGCCGATGTCCAGGATGCAGTCCACGTTGGGGTCGAAGAACTGGGCGGCGTAGTAGTGGGAGATGGTCTCCACCTCGCCTTCGTCCAGCATGAGGGCGGACTTGATCAGAGCCTCGCCGTAGCCTGTGGAGCAGGAGCCGACGATGCTGACACCTTCGGGCATGTGGGCATAAATCTCCTTCACAGCGTCGATGGACGTCTGGAGGGGATTGCCGCGGTTGTTGGCATAGGTCGAGTAGAGCAGCTCGCCGCTCTCGGAAATGAGAGCAGTCTTGGTGGTCGTGGAGCCGGCATCGATGCCCAGGTAGGCCTTGCCGGTGTAGGTGGAAAGGTCAGCCTTGGCCACCTGGTAGCGGCTCTGGCGCTCGTTGAAGGCCTCATAGGCTTCCCTGTCCTTGAAGAGGGGCTCGAGGCGGGAGACTTCGAATTCCATCTTGATGCCGTGGGTCAGACGGTCGGCCAGATATCCCAGCGTGACCTTCTCCATGCCCGGCTCAAAGGGCCGCTCGGCGACCTTGGCCTCCTGGCGGGCGGCGTTGACTGCCTCAAGAGAGGCGCCCTGGGCCGCGAAGAGGTGGGAGTTGTCCGGAATCAGAGCATGGTCGTCATCCAGGTTCAATGTCTCGATGAAGCGCTCCCGGAGCTGGTCCAGGAAGTGGAGGGGGCCGCCCAGGAAGGCGACGTGTCCGCGGATGGGCTTGCCCTGGGCAAGGCCGGAAATGGTCTGGTTGACGACGGCCTGGAAGATGGAAGCGGCCAGGTCGGGCTTGGTGGCGCCCTCGTTGATCAGCGGCTGGATGTCGGTCTTGGCGAAGACGCCGCACCTAGCTGCAATTGGATAGAGGGATTCGTGGCTCTTCGCGTATTCATTGAGGCCGGAGGCATCGGTCTGCAGGAGGTCGGCCATCTGGTCGATGAAGGAGCCGGTGCCGCCGGCGCAGATGCCGTTCATCCGCTGTTCGATGTTGTCATTTTCAAAATAGATGATCTTGGCGTCCTCGCCGCCCAGCTCGATGGCCACGTCCGTCTTGGGGCAGAAGGCCTTGAGGGCCGTGGAGACCGCGACCACCTCCTGGACGAAGGGCACGCCAAGGTGCTTGGCCAGGGTCAGACCGCCGGAGCCGGTGATGGCCGGCGAGACATTGAGATCTCCCAGCGCGTCGCGGGCTTCCCCGATGAGGCGGGCGCAGGTCTCCTGGATCTCGGCAAAATGACGCTGATAGTCCGAGAAGAGAAGGTTGCGGTCCTCGTCCATGACGGCGATTTTGACGGTCGTGGACCCGATATCTATTCCGAGAGTATAGTTCTTAGTTGTCATATTTACCTCATAAAGGGAGAACCGGATGTATGGGACAGTTCTCCACTCTTATCGTCATTCAATGGATTATAAATCCATCGGATGGAAAATACAAGGAACATCTTGCGGGCGGTGTACTTTGGCCCGACAAGGAATATCTCTCGTTGACCTTTTGGAAAATCCCTGTTACGATACTTCCGTATTGAACAGCGTAAAGGAGATTGCCCGCGACATGGACCATCCGCGGCGCCGGCAGCCCGGACCACGCTTTTTACATAATAAAATGAAGACCGGTCCTGTATCGGCCGGCACAGCAAAGGAGATCCATGTACGAGCTTCTTAAAACGGAAGACCGCGCGAGGCGCGGCAGACTGACAACGGTACACGGGGTCATCGAGACGCCCGTTTTCATGAACGTGGGCACGGTGGCCGCCATCAAGGGAGGCGTCTCTTCGCCGGAGCTTAAGACACTCAAGACCCAGGTGGAACTCTGCAACACCTACCACCTTCACGTCCGTCCGGGCGATAAAATTGTCCGGAAGATGGGCGGCGTCCGCCGTTTCATGAACTGGGACGGCCCGGTCCTCACGGATT
>CAMONF010000137.1 GCA_946620335.1 uncultured Clostridia bacterium | reverse complement strand
GGAGGTAAAATATGATTTTTGACACCCATGCCCACTATGACGACAAAGCTTTCGACGAGGACCGGGAGGAGATCCTCGCGGCCCTGGCACCCGCCGGGATCGGCCTGGTGGCCGACGTGGCGGCCTCGCGGGACTCTCTGGAAAAGGTGCTCTCGCTCGCCAACGAGTATGACTTCATTTACGGCGTCCTGGGGCTCCACCCGGATTACGCCGCTGAGCTGGATGGGCAGACGCTGGAATTCCTGGAGAGCCATCTGGCGGACCCAAAGGTGGTGGCCGTGGGAGAGATCGGCCTCGACTACTACTGGAACAAGGCCAGCCGGGAGGTCCAGGAGGCGGCTTTTCGGGCCCAGGCAGACCTGGCCATTTCCCACAATATGCCTGTCGTGATCCATTCCCGGGAGGCAGCGGCCGACACCCTGACGATCGTGCGGGACATGTACGGGCGCGGGACGGCCGGCGCGGCCCTGGCGCGGAAGGGCGTCATGCACTGCTACAGCTACTCGGTGGAGCAGGCCCGCATCTACACCCGGGACTTGGGCTTTTACCTGGGAATCGGAGGGGTCGTGACCTTCAAGAATGCCAGGAAGCTCAAGGAGGTGGTGGCCGACACGGACCTTGACTACCTGGTGCTGGAGACCGACTGCCCCTACCTGGCACCTGTTCCCTTCCGCGGCAAGCGGAATTCCTCCCTCCATCTTCATCATGTGGTCTCGGCCATCGCGGAGATCAAGGGGATTTCCCCGGGGGAGGGGGAGGCACGGACGGAGGCCAACGCCCGCCGCCTGTATGGACTTTCGGAAGCATGAACCGTGTGACAAACGGGCTAGCTGAAAGTATTGTTCGAAATAGTGTGAATAATAGACAAAAGAGGAAAAACAATCTATCTATTTTTGGGAAATAGTGATAGAATGTAGGATAACTATAAGGATTTCAAGGCGGGCGACCCCACACTGAAAATCTTTATCCTGTAGGGCGCACGCTGAGAGGCTTTGTTCAGCGTGCGCCTTCATTATTTCTCAGATCTTATTATGGCGGCGGTTCGGCCCGGCCGGCTGTTTGGGTCCTAAATGAATACGGCTGTCCATTCATCTGCGAGGACCGGTTCGATGTCCGGCCGGCTGTTTGGGGCCTAAATGAATACGGCTGTCCATCCATCTGCGAGGACCGGTTCGGTGCCCGGGCGGCTGTCTGGAGCCTAAATGGTCCGTAGCGCAGAACTTTTCAAGGCCGCCTATGACGGGCATGGCAGAAGGGTCCGGCGGGGAAGGTGTTCATTTTCAGAAAAGGGAGGTCTTACTATGGAGATTGCGAAATACAGACGATGCTCTCAGGCAGCCAGAGGGCTGATCAAATCGGACCTGATCCTCAGGAATGCCAAAATTGTCAATGTCTTTACCAACCGCGTGGAGCCCGGCAGCATCGCCATCAAGGACGGCATGATCGTGGGCATCGGGGAGGATTTCGAAGCTGAGGAGGAGATCGACCTCCAGGGCCGGTACCTGACCAGCGGCTTCATCAATGCCCACCTCCATCTGGAGTCCACCTTGATCAACCCCCAGCACCTGATCGTCCAGGCGGCCAAGCACGGGACCACCACCTTCATCGTCGACCCCCACGAGGCGGCCAACGTTTGCGGGCGGGCCGGCATCGACTATCTCATGAAGGAGACCGAGGGGTCACCGGCCCATGTCTGCTTCATGATCGCCTCCTGCGTGCCCGCTTCCCCCATAGACGACAATGGTGCGACCCTCCTCGCCGAGGACATGATCGACTACATGGACGATGAGCGCGTACTGGGGCTGGGCGAAGTCATGAGTGTGCCGGAGGTCATAAACGCAGATCCGGACATGTACGCCAAGCTCCTCCTCTTCCGCGGCATGGTCAAGGACGGGCATGCCCCGGATCTTTCCGACAAGGACCTGGCGGCTTACGTCCTCGCGGGCGTCAACACCGACCACGAGGGCACGACCTTCGAGTACATCATGAAGGAGCGGGCCATGGGCATGACCTGCCACATCCGCGAGGGCAGCGCGGCCCGGAACCTGGAGATGATCGTGAAGGGCATCGTGGAAAATAACGTCAGCACGGAGGGATTCTGCTTCTGCACTGACGACAAGCACATCGAAGACATCATGCGCGAGGGTGAGATCGATTACAATGTCCGCAAGGCGGTCAGCATGGGCTTGAACCCCATTGCAGCCATCAAGATGGCCACGATCCAGGCTGCCCGCTGCTACGGCCTGCGCCGGATCGGCGCCGTCGCCCCCGGCTTCTACGCGGACCTGGTGGTCTGGGACTCCCTCAAGGACTTCAACGCCCAGATGGTCTTCTACAGGGGCGAGCCCATCGAGAAGAGGCTGAAGATCCAACGCTATCCGGTGCCGGAGGCCCTTCTCAACACGATTCATCTGGGGAAAATCGACCCGGGCAAGCTCTTTGTTCCTGCTGACGGGAAACCGTATCCTGTCCTCAGGATGATTCCGGGGCAGATCATCACAGCCCGGGAGGACCGCATTCTGCCGGGCAAAGACGGCGAGTTCATCCCGGACGGGCACCTGGAGAAAATAGCGGTCTTCGAGCGCCATCACGCCACGGGCAAGGTGGGCGCCGGCGCGGTCGAAGGCTACAACTTGAAGGGCGGCGCCATCGCCTCCTCGGTCTCCCATGACAGCCACAACATCATCGTCATCGGCGACAATGACCGGGACATCCTGCTGGCCGTCAGGGAGCTGGAACGTGCGGGCGGCGGTTATACCATCGTGAAGGACGGGAAGGTCTATGACACGCTGGAGCTGCCGATCATGGGGCTCATTTCCGACAAGAGCTACAGCTTCGTGTCGAAGAAGCTCAAGAAAATGATCGCCCAGGCCCACAGGATGGGCGTTCCCACGGACATGGATCCCTTCATCACACTCTCCTTCATGGCCCTGACGGTCATTCCGGAGATCAGGTGCACGCCCAGGGGCATGTACTCGGTGACGGAAGGGCGGTTCCTGGACCGGTAAAGGTGTGAACCGGGGGGGGCCTCGTGGGTCTTCATTTTAAAAGATGACAAAGAAATTCCGGTGTAACCGACCGGGATTCATCAATATTTACAAATTCGTTTTTTATAGTATAATGAGGAGAGTGAAGCGGGGCTGGGCACGTGTCTCCCGGAGAGCCGCAAAAGGTCAGGTTGAAGGAGTTCAGAAAATGAATAATATCTACGAATTTACAGAGATGGACCAGTACTATTTCGGGCATGCCACCCACTATGATCTGTACAACAAGC
>CAMONF010000136.1 GCA_946620335.1 uncultured Clostridia bacterium | reverse complement strand
CGGAAAACGAAAGCTCCCGGCCGTCCTCGAGATCACAATCTCCCGGTCCTCCAGGGGCTGCCGGAGAATCTCTATACTGGACCTGCCGAATTCAGCGATCTCATCCAAAAACAGGATGCCCCGGTGGGCCAGGGTCAGCTCTCCGGGCGAAGGGATCCGCCCGCCGCCGGCCAGGGCCTGCGGCGACATGGTATGATGCGGCGCCCGAAATGGCCGAGTGCCCATAAAGGGCTTTTCCGGCGTAAGAAGCCCGGCTATGGAATAGATCTGGGATATCTCCAGGCTCTCCTCCATGGTGAGCGGCGGCATGATGGTGGGCAGGCGCCTGGCCACCATGGTCTTGCCGGATCCAGGAGGACCCACCAGGAGAAGGTTGTGGAAGCCTGCCGCAGCTATGACCGCCGCCCGCTTGACTCCCGCCTGCCCCCTGATGTCGCAGAAGTCCACATCGTACTCGTTCAGGACTGTATCCACCTCATCGTCCTCTGTATCCGGAATCTCTCCATGCCGCAGATAGTTCAGAAGCTCCCCTAAGGACCGGATGCCGACCACATTCAGGCCCCCTACCACCCGGGCCTCCCGCACGTTGGGCGCCGGCACGATCAGGGACCGGATGCCCATCTGCCTGGCGCAGACGGCAATCGGCAGAACGCCTGTGACCGCATTCACGTCACCGCTCAGTGACAGTTCCCCGACCGCCATGAGGCCGTCCAGGGACTGCTCCGGCACCTTTCCCTCGGAGGCCAGCACCCCGATGGCGATGGGCAGGTCGAACCGGGACCCGGTCTTTATGATGTCAGCCGGCGATATGTTGATGGTGACATGCCTGGGATGGAAGAAAATGCCTGCATTTTTCAGAGCGGTCCTCACACGCTCCTCCGCCTCCCTGACCTGGGCCGTCAGATACCCGACCATGGTGAACTGGGGAAGCCCGTCCGTCACGTCCGCCTCCACCTGGACCGGCCTTGCCTCTATGCCGATGATGGCCGCTGAATAAATCCTGCTGAACATAACACTCCTTTCCTCGCAAAATGAGAACACCCTGCCCCGCGCAGCCTCAGTGCTTGCCCGCCGTGTCTATGTCCCGCGGCAGACTTCTCTTCTCCCAAAAAAGGATACGCAAAACAGACTGCCTTGCGGCAGCAGTGTCTCTGTAATCCCTGTTCTGTTAACTGGTGAAAAAATGTGGAAAAAGCTTGGAAAGGAAAATGGATAAATCTTACTTTTCGTATATTTTACCCCACATCCGACTATTTTTCAAGAAAAACTGCATTCTCCTCTGTACTTTCCCGTTTTCAGGTGTTATCTTATTTGTCAGGGTTTGGAGGCCTGCGGAAGGGCTCTCCGCGCGGCATTTTCCATGTACATGCACAAGGTCGCAAAGGGTAGTCCTCCGACAGAAATCCGCCCATGAGGGGCAACTGCGGCCGCGCAGGCAGCCGCCAGACAGTTCAACATAGGAGGTAATGAATGAGCACAAAGGAAACCACTGTCATGAGAGAAGGGGCCATCTACGACGCACGTTCCCTGGGGTATCCCAAGATGATGCTGTTGGGTCTTCAGCACATGTTCGCCATGTTCGGCGCCACCATCCTGGTCCCGATCCTGGTCAACAACTATTTTGAGGGAGAAGGTCTCTCCATCCAGGTCACATTGTTTTTCGCAGGTGTCGGCACACTGTTCTTCCACGTATTGGCAAAGGGCAAGGTACCGGCATTTCTTGGGTCTTCCTTCGCATTCCTCGGCGGCTTCGCCACAGTAGCCAGCCTTGACACAGGCATCTACGCCAACATGACCATGGGCGAAAAGCTTCCCTATGCCTGCGGCGGCATCGTCGTGGCCGGTCTCCTCTACCTGGTCCTGGCCGTAGTCATCCGCCTGGTCGGCGTCCACCGCGTCATGCGCTTCCTGCCGCCTGTCGTCACCGGCCCCATCATCATCTGCATCGGCCTCTCCCTGGCAGGCTCCGCCATCAATAACGCCCAGACCAACTGGTTTCTGGCCCTCATCGCCCTGGCAGTCATCGTCGTCTTCAACATCTGGGGCAAGGGCATGCTGAAGATCGTGCCGATCCTCCTGGGTGTTGTCATTTCCTACGCTGCTGCCCTCATCATGCAGGCGGCAGGCATGACCAATCCCGGCGGCGCCCCCATTCTGGACTTCACGACCGTCGCCAGCGCCAGCTGGATCGGGCTTCCCGATTTCATCATCTGCAAGTTCGACCTGACCGCCATCCTGGTCATGGCTCCCATCTCCATCGCCACCATGATGGAGCACATCGGCGACATGTCCGCCATCTCCGCCACCGTCGGCAAGAACTTCCTGGAGGATCCGGGTCTCCACCGCACCCTGGTCGGCGACGGTCTGGCCACCTCCCTCTCCGGCGCCTTCGGCGGCCCCGCCAACACCACCTACGGCGAGAACACCGGTGTTCTCGAGCTCTCCAAGGTCTTTGACCCCAGGGTCATCCGCCTGGCAGCCGTCTACGCCATCGTCCTCTCCTTCGTACCCAAGTTCGCGGCCGTCATCTCCTCCCTGCCGGCAGCCATCGTCGGCGGCGTCAGCTTCATCCTCTACGGAATGATCTCCGCCATCGGTATCCGCAACATCGTTGAGAACAAGGTCGACCTGACCAAGAGCCGCAACCTCATCATCGCGGCCGTCATCCTGGTCTGCGGTCTGGGCTTCTCCAGCGGCCTGACCTTCACCATCGGCGGAACCTCCATCACCCTGACCGCCCTGGCCATCGCCTCCATCGCAGGCATCATTCTCAATGCGATCCTGCCCGGCAATGACTACAACTTCGGCGTCAACCCCAAGGGTGACCAGCACCGCGGCGTCAGCGTCCGCTCCTGATTCTTCAGAATAAAAAAAGTGGGAATGAGGGAGGGTTCCTTTTCCCAGTTTTCTAAAGAAAACTGGGAAAAGGAACCCTCCCTCATTCCCACTTTTTTCGGCCTCAACGGCTCCTCATTCTAAGGACATCCCCTTCTTCCGCCGGCTCTGAGAGCCGGACATGGAGGATCTGTTTGGGGTGCGGCGCGCCGGGCATCTCGTTGCCATCGTCGTCCCGGATGGAGAGGACTGCGGCCTCTATGTTCCGCCCGTCAGGTTTCATGATTTCTATGGTATCCCCTGTGAGGAACTTGTTCTTCTGCTCGAAGACCACGTTCCCCTCCTCATCCGCCTCCCGCACGATGCCGATAAATATATAGCTGCTCACATAGGTGTTGGAATCGTAAATCTGATCGTCATGCCCCGGCTTTCCGTAGAAGAAGCCGGTCGTGAAGCGGCGGTTGGTTCCTTCGGAGATCTGCTCCCGGTACCAGGGCAGGTCCCGCTCATATTCGGCCGGATCGCGCTCGTAGGCGTCCATGGCCAGACGGTAGGTCCTGGCGGCGGTGGCCGCGTAGAGGGCTGTCTTCATTCTGCCCTCGATCTTGAAGCTGTCGATGCCCGCCTCGTAAAGGTCTGGCAGGTGGTCCACCATGCACAGGTCGCGGGAGTTCATGATGTAGGTCCCCCGCTCATTCTCCTCCACCGGGAAGTATTCGCCCGGCCTGGTCTCCTCCATGAGGGCGTACTTCCAGCGGCAGGGATGGGTGCAGAGCCCGCGGTTGGCATCCCGCCCGACCAGGTAGCTGCTGAGCAGGCACCTGCCGGAGTAGGAAATACACATGGCTCCGTGGACAAAGACCTCAATCTCCAAATCGTCCGAAATCTGCTCCCGCAGCGTGCGGATCTCCTCTACAGAAAGCTCGCGGGCGGTCACCACCCGGGTCGCGCCCAAACTGTGCCAGAAATTGGCGGAGACATAGTTTGTCGTGTTGGCCTGGGTGCTGATGTGGAGATCGATCTCCGGGCAGCATTCCCTCGCCAGCGCGAACATGCCCGGGTCAGCCACCAAGATGGCATCCGGCCTGATGGCGGCCAGCTCCCTGAAGTAAGCCCTGGCCTCCTCGATATCCCCGTTATGGGCAAAAATATTGGCTGTCACATACACCTTTGCCCCATGGGCGTGGGCGTAGGCGATGCCTGTCTTCATTTCCTCCGGCGTGAAGTTCCTGGCCTTGGCCCGGAGGCTGAAGGCCTCCCCGCCCAGATAGACCGCGTCGGCTCCGTAGCGGATGGCGACCTTGAGCACGTCAAGGCTTCCGGCCGGCAGCAGAAGCTCCGGCGATTTTCCTGTTCTCATTTTCTAATCCTCTTCTTAAGGCTGCGACGCCCTTCTCTGTATTCGACGTCTGAAAGGGGCCGGCACGGAAGATGCCGACTCACAGGCCCGGATGGCCGGCGGAATTCATGACTTCCGTCATCTTCTTACCGACAAGGTCATCCCGTCTCCGACGGGCAGGATGGTCGTGACCAGGTCCTCCGAGTGGGTGACCGCGTGGAGGAAGGCCCGCATCCTCTTGTGGATGGTCCTGTCCCGCCGCTCCACAGCGAACCGGCTCTCTATGACGGTCCCGTCAAGAAAGACGTTGTCCGCCAGCAAAACGGCACCAGATGGCATGAGCCTAAGCACCTCCGGCAGATACCGCAGATACTGTCCCTTGGCGGCATCCATAAAAATGAAGTCAAAGGGCCCCTGAAGGCCCGGCAGAAGCTCCGTGGCATCCCCCTCCAGGAGCCTGACTCTGTCCCATGCGCCGAACCGGGTGAAATTCTCCCTGGCAGCGGCGATCCTGGGCGGCCAGTCCTCGATCGTGGTCACGTCCGCATCGGAATTTTCCAGCATAAAGAGTGCGGAAAAGCCCACCGCAGTCCCGATTTCCAGGATATGGGCAGGCTTTTTCAGCATCAGCAATGTTCTCATTAAAGAGCAGGTCCCAAGGCGGATGATCGGCACGTCCGCATCCAGCGCTTCCCGGCGCAGGTCCGCCAAAGGCCCGGACAGCGGCGCTTCATCCATGGATCTCAGGAACAGCTCCAGTCTCTCCTCGTCCATGCTACTGCTCCGATCCGCTCTCATCCGCGGCCTCGTCCTCCTGCTCCAGCTGCCCCTCGGTATTGACCCGGGCCAGGATGGCCATCATCTCCGTAGGTGTCTGGGAGGTGTTCAGGATGTAAGTGCCGCCGAGGAGCTTCCCGTGATAATTGGATATCCGCTCCTGGACCACGAAGACGTTGACGTCCTCGATCAGCCCTTTATCGCTCAGGATCTGACCGATCTGCCTCACGGAGCTGTCCCTGGGGATGAGGACCGTCACGTCCTCCCCAGGTGCCTCCGTCACAGACTGCTCGTTGAAGACATCGTAGCCGAAGAGATAGGCAGTCCGCCCCAGGTACCCCACAAAAATGATGACCAGAAGATACATGAGCACAGTAATCAGTCCCCTGGCACTGACCAGGGCCGCCCTGTAGCCGGTATCGCGGCGCTTTCTCCTCTTTCCTTTGCTGCTTGCCATAGCTTTCCCCTTTATTGCGGTCAAAGTAGTATCACGCTGCCCTCATGCACCCCGGAAATCGATTGCCGATCCCCGTCAAAGGCACATCGCAGTCGGGCCTTGTCCGGCACTTTGGCCGGATGCGAAATCAGTCGTCCGCCTCCATGATGATGGGCAGGATCATGGGCCGGCGCTGGGTCCTCTTCCAGACGAAATCGCTCAGGCTCTCCCTGATCTCTCCCTTGATCTTTGACCAGTCAGTGACATTGTGGTCCAGGCAGTCGAAGACAGCATCCTCCACCACCTCGTTGGCCTCCTCCAGGAGGTCTTCGGATTCCTTGACGTACACGAAGCCTCTGGAGACCAGGTCGGGACCTGCCAGCAGGCGGTTGGTGTACTTCTCAAGGGTCAGCACGACAATGATGATGCCGTCCTCCGCCAGGTGCTGGCGGTCACGGATGACGACGTTGCCCACATCGCCGACGCCGAGGCCGTCCACAAGGATCTGTCCGACCTGGACCTTGCCGACGATCCTGGCCTCTTCCTCGGAAATCTGAAGCACGTCGCCGGAGTGGAGCACGAAAATGTTCTCCTTGGGAATGCCCAGCGACTGGGCCAACGTGGCCTGAGCCCGCAGGTGACGGGTCTCTCCGTGGACCGGAATCGCATACTTGGGCTGGACCAGGGCATAGATGAGCTTGATATCCTCCTGGCAGGCATGCCCGGAGACATGGGCGTCCTCGAAAATGATATCCGCGCCCAGCTCTGTCAGCTCATTGATCACATTGGAGACGGCCTTCTCGTTGCCCGGAATGGGATGAGATGAGAAGATGATCACGTCGCCTGGCATGATCTTGACCTTCTTGTGGAGGTTGGCCGCCATCCGGGAGAGGGCCGCCATGGACTCGCCCTGGCTGCCGGTAGTGACCAGGACAACCTTCTCGGGCGGGAAGTTGCGTATATCCTCCAAGGTGCTGAGGGTGTGGGCCGAATCGTCGATATAGCCCAGCTCCACCGCCGTTCCGATGACGCTGATCATGGAACGACCCTCCAGACAGACCTTGCGCCCGTATTTGGCCGCCGAATTGATGATCTGCTGGACACGGTCCACATTGGAAGCGAAGGTGGCGATGATAAGTCTGGACTTCTGGTGCTCCGCGAAGATGCGGTCAAAGGTGACGCCGACGGTCTTCTCGGACATGGTGTGGCCGGGCCGCTCCGCGTTGGTGCTGTCGCACATGAGGGCCAGAACGCCCTTTCTGCCGATCTCCGCGAACCGCTGCAGATCGATGGCATCGCCGAAGACCGGCGTATAGTCGACCTTGAAGTCACCCGTATGGATCACGGTGCCGGCCGGCGTGTAGATAGCCAGAGCTGCCGCGTCCTGGATCGAGTGGTTGGTCTTGATGAATTCCACCCGAATATCACCCAGGTTGATGTTCTGCCCATACTTGACGACTTTGCGCTTGACGCTCTTCAGCATCCCGTGCTCTTCCAGCTTCTTGTCGATCAGGGCCATGGTCAGCCTGGTGGTGTAGATGGGTACATTTATCTTCTTAAAAACGTAAGGGATGGCGCCGATGTGGTCCTCATGACCGTGGGTGATGACGAATCCCTTGACCTTGCTGTAATTTTCCTCCAGATACGTCACGTCAGGCAGAACGTAATCGATGCCCAGCATGTCGTCCTCAGGGAAGGCCATGCCGCAGTCAACGACGACGATCGTGTCCTCGTACTCGAAAGCGGTGATGTTCATTCCGATCTGTTCCAGTCCGCCCAGGGGAATGATCTTCAGCCGTCCGGTGCTATTTTTCTGTTTCAAATAATACCTCCAATTTCTTTTTTGAAAGGAGCTCTCCTCACATCTCAAGCTCCGTATCTTCCAGCATCTCCGAAAAGATCTTCATGACGGCCTCAAGCTCTCCCTCGTCCTCGACGGGAACATACTGGGCCTCCTCACTGGTCTCATCGGATATATCTTTTAAAATAAGGCACTCCGCGTCGCCCTCCGGTCTGTCGACGACCAGAAGGTAGTTCACGCCGTTCACGCGGGTCTCGTCCTCCACATAAAATACGGTTTCCCTGCCCTCCTCATCCAGGAGGGTGATAGCCAGTTCATCGTGTTCGCTCATTTAAATACCCCTGTAAAATGATGGCGGCGGCGATCTTGTCTATATACTTCTTCCTCTCCGACTTGGGCACGCCCATGTCGTCGAGGGCCTCGTCCGCCTCCACTGTAGTCAGTCTCTCGTCACACAGAAAGACGGGAACCTGCAAACGTTTTTCCAGCTGGCTCTTGAAAGCCAGTGTCTTCTGCGCCCGGTCCCCGATCGAATCGTCCATATTGAGCGGGAAGCCCAGCACAATACCCTCCACGGCGTATGCTGCTGCCAGTTCCTCCAGCCTTCTCATTGTCGAGCGCAGATGGTTCTCCTTGTCCCGTGTGATCGTCTCCAGCGCCTGCGCCGTTATGCCCAATGGATCGGAGACGGCCACGCCGACCGTCACAGACCCGTAATCCAGTCCTAAGAGCCTCATGTCTCCTCGTTTTCCCAGGCCTTGTTGCGGACGTACTCCTTGAGGAGCTCCTCGACCAGATCGTCCCTCTCGACCTTCATGATCATGCTG
>CAMONF010000135.1 GCA_946620335.1 uncultured Clostridia bacterium | reverse complement strand
CATCACCGGCTATGCTATGCTGAACCGTCGGGCCGGCAGCCGGCTCGTCACCACGGCCATGGAGCATCCGGCCGTCTCCGAGGTCATGAAGGCCCTGGAGAAGGAAGGCTTTGAGGTGGTGCGGATCGGCACCGACAGCTGTGGGCGCCTGGACATGGAGGCCCTCAAAGAGGCCCTCACCGAGGACGTCTGCCTGGTTTCCACCATGTACGTCAACAATGAGATCGGAGCGGTCACTCCCGTGGCGGAGATCGGCCGTTTGGTCCACGAGCGGTGCCCGGGCGCAGCCTATCATGTGGACGCCATCCAGGCCTACGGCAAGTACAGGATCTTTCCGCGGCAGGCGGGCATCGACCTGCTCTCGGTCAGCGGCCACAAGATTCACGGGCCAAAAGGCACCGGCTTCCTCTATGTGCGCAGCGGCATCCGGCTGAAGCCGCTCATCTACGGTGGCGGGCAGCAGAACGGCATGCGGTCGGGCACGGAGAATGTCCCCGGCGTCGCCGGATTGGGCATAGCCGCCGGCAAAGCCTACGAGGACTTCGACGCGAAGATCGACCATATCCGGAGCCTCAGGGACCGGCTCGTCAGCGGGCTTACGGCCATGGATGGTGTGGTAGTCCACGGCATGCCGGGCGAGGAGGGCGCCCCCCACATTGTGAACGCGGCCTTCCCGGGCGTTGGTTCCGAGGTCCTGCAGCACACCCTGGAGGATAGAGGTATCTATATTTCTGCGGGATCCGCCTGCTCATCCCACAAGCGGTCCGCCTCACCGACCCTTACGGCAATCTCGGCGCCCAGGGAGGAGCTGACCTCCTCCGTCCGCTTCAGCTTCTGCGAGTTCAACACCGCGGAGGAAGTGGATGAGACGTTGAAGGCTCTTGCTGAGGTCCTTCCGATGCTGAGACGGTATAGAAGACACTGAATACAGGAGACACTGTGCAGGGGAGAACTGAAAATGCTTCCCTGGCACTGAACAGATAAAGAAGACGCTTACGGAGAGCAAAAGCATGTACAATTCATTTCTTATCAAATACGGAGAGATCGGCTTAAAGGGCGACAACCGCCATGTCTTCGAGGACGCCCTGGCCAAGCGGATCCGTCGGATGCTGGGCCAGCTGTCCGGCGAGTTCAACGTGGTCAAGACCCGCGGCAGGATCTACGTCTACTGCGGCGGCGACTGGGATTACGATGAGACCATCGGCACGCTGAAAAAGATCTTCGGCATCGTGGGCATCTGCCCTGTTGTCATTTACGAGGCGGGGGATATCGAGTCTCTGCGCCGCGATATGGTCGACTATGTGGCCAAGGAGCATCCGGGCTGCACGGCCTCCTTCAAGGTCAAGGCCAGGCGCGTGGACAAGGAGTTCCCGCTGACCAGCATGGAGATCTCCGCGGAGCTGGGCGAGGCTATTTTGGAGGCCAATCCTGGCATGCACGTCGACGTCCATGACCCGGAGATCCTCTTTGACGTAGAGCTCAGGGAGAAGGTCTTCATTTACTCCAAGACCATCCCCGGGCCGGGCGGTATGCCTGTCGGAACGGCGGGCAAGGCCATGCTCCTCCTCTCCGGCGGCATCGACTCCCCGGTGGCGGGCTATATGGTGTCCAAGCGCGGCGTCATCCTGGACGCTGTTTACTTCCATGCGCCGCCCTACACCTCCGAGCGCGCCAAGCAGAAGGTGGTGGACCTGGCCAGGGAGCTGGCCCAGTACACCGGCCCCATCCAGCTCCACATCGTGAACTTCACAGATATTCAGCTCTACATCTACGACCAGTGCCCCCATTCCGAGCTCACCATCATCATGCGCCGCTATATGATGCGGATCGCTGAGCGGATTGCCAAGGAGAACGGGGATATGGGCCTTGTCACGGGCGAGAGCATCGGCCAGGTGGCCAGCCAGACCATGCAGAGCCTGCTCACCACCAACGCCGTCTGCACACTGCCGGTCTACAGGCCGCTGATCGGGTTCGACAAGAACGACATCGTGGCCATTTCCAAGGAGATCGGCACTTTTGAGACGTCCATCCTGCCCTTTGAGGACTGCTGCACCATCTTCGTGGCCAAGCACCCGGTCACCAAGCCGCTGCTTCACATCATCGAAAGGTCCGAGACCAAGCTGAATGAGAAGATCGACGAGATGGTGGAGACCGCCATCAGCACGGCTGAGGTCATGATCGTTCGCTGAGATGCTTCCGGGACAAAGGCGGCCTGGCCGCTTTTGCAATCAAATCCTGCCCGCATAAGCTTCTTCGCCTGCTCCGGCCCTCCGCCGGACGCCTGCAAAAAAGAAAAGGGCGCCGGAATTTGATTCCGACGCCCTTTATAAGGTAGATACCAGCGTTCTTGTCGCCGGTCAATGCTCAGATCTTGTAAGGAGCCAGGACAGAGAGGACAGAATCCAGGTCCTTGCCGTCAGCGTGGATGTTAAGGTCGATGGGCTTGGAAAGGTCCAGGCTGAAAATGCCCATGATGGACTTGGCGTCAATCACGTAGCGGCCGGAGACCAGATCAAAATCGAAGTTGAAGCGGTTAATGTCGTTGACAAAGCTCTTGACCTTATCGATGGAATTGAGAGAGACCTTGATGGTTTTCATGCGGTTAGAGACCTCCTGTGTACTATAATTCAGAAACCGGCCGAAAGATACGATCCGCCTTTAAGGAAACGGCGGTGTATAAGGTCGGCTTCTCATGCTGTATGTTTTACGCCTTCATCTTACCGTGAATGAAGGGGCAAGTCAACCGGAATGTTCCGCAAAAAGGGGCAAATACATGAAAAAAAGAGTTGCGTTCCACAACCTTGGCTGCAAGGTCAATGCCTACGAAACCGGCGCCATGCTGCAGTCTCTGCTGGCGGAGGGCTATGAGGAGGCACCCTTCGAGCCGGGGGCGGACGTCTATGTGATCAATACCTGCACGGTCACCAACATTGCTGACCGCAAGTCCCGCCAGATGCTCCACAAGGCCAGGGAAATGAACCCAGACGCCCTTGTCGTGGCCGTGGGCTGCTACGTCGAGGACGGGGCAAGGGCCCTGCAGGAGGAGGGCACTGTGGACCTTCTGGTGGGCAACAACGAGAAGTCCCGCCTGGCGGAGCTGATCAGAGACTTTCAGGCGGTCAAGGACGCCGGGGAGGGAGATCCTCTTTCGCGCCGGAGGGAAAATATCAACCACGTCCGCAACTACGAGGAACTGCATTTTCTGCCGGAGGGCGAGCGGACCAGGGCATACGTCAAAATTCAGGACGGCTGCAACCAGTTCTGCACCTACTGTATGATTCCCTATGTCAGAGGCCGTGTGCGGAGCCGTGACGCCGGAGAAGTGGTCCGGGAGACCCGGGCCCTGGCGGAGCGGGGCTACCGGGAGATCGTCGTCACCGGCATCCACATCAGCTCCTACGGCCTGGATCTGGTGGCGCCCGGGGAGAACCGGATGACACCCTTCGCCCATGAGGCGGAGACAAATGAAGCCCTGGCTTCCCTGATTGAGGCGATGGCCGCCGTTCCGGGCATCGACCGGATCCGGCTGGGCTCCCTGGAGCCGGGCATCATGACCGAGGACTTTGTGAGGCGCCTTTCGGCCATCCGGGAGATCTGCCCTCAGTTCCACCTGTCCCTTCAGAGCGGCTGCGACGAGACTTTGGCGAGGATGCGGCGGCGCTACCGGACAGCGGATTTCGCCGACAAGTGCCGTCTGCTCCGCAAGTATTTCGCCAATCCTGCCATCACCACGGACATCATCGTGGGATTCCCGGGGGAGACGGAGGAAGAATTCGAGACTACCTGCCGCTTCGTGGAGGGGATTCATTTTTCGAGGACCCATATCTTCAAATACTCCAAGCGGAAGGGCACCAAAGCCGCTTCCATGCCGAATCAGGTGTCTGAGCAGGTCAAGAAAGAGCGGTCGGCCCGTCTTCTGGATCTGGACGCCCGCCGGAGGGCCGAATACGCGGCCTCCTGGGTCGGACAGCCGGTGGAAGTCCTCTTTGAGGAGCCGACCCCGGACGGAGCCATGAAGGGATACACCCGGGAGTACGTGGAGGTGCGGTCCAAGGATTCGAGGGCTGACCGGAATGCCGTCGTGACAGGCCGCGGCCGGGCTGTGACGGGAGAAATCCTCGAGCTGTAAGGCTGAAAGCGCGGACTGCGCCCTGCCGCAAGGGGCGATGGACAGCCCCGTGAATTACGAAAGGGAGGATTTTCCTGACTAAACAGCATCCCGGCGACAGGCGGCCGGGTGTGTTTACAAAAATACGTTGATTGTTTGGTCCGCAGAGTGTACAATGATAGGATAGTATGGTCCGATACAGGGGCCTGCCATATCAGTGATGACGGGAGGGATAGAAATGGCTGATCTTTCCAAAACTTTATATTTCAGTGTGAAGAACGAACCGGAGATTCACGTCAAGGAGGTCCTTCGCGTGGTCTATTCTGCCATGGAGGAGAAGGGCTATAACCCCGTCAGTCAGATCGTCGGTTACATCATGTCCGGCGACCCGACCTATATCACCAGCCACAAGGGCGCAAGGAGCCTTATCATGAAGGTTGAGCGTGACGAGCTTGTGGAAGAGATGCTCACAGAGTACATCAAGAGCAACAACTGGGCTCAGAAATGAGCGATATAAGGATTGCGTGAATACTGAAGGAGCAATCCGATATCGCGGGGTACTAACAT
>CAMONF010000134.1 GCA_946620335.1 uncultured Clostridia bacterium | reverse complement strand
GCACAGCCGGAGGTTTCCCTCTTTGACGGCCCCAACATCAAGCCCTGGCCCGAGCTGGAGCCTCTGGCCGACAACATCCTCCTTAAGGTCTGCTCCAAGATCCTGGACGAGGTGACCACCACCGACGAGCTGATTCCGTCCGGCGAGACCTCCTCCTATCGTTCGAATCCGCTGGGTCTGGCCGAGTTCACTCTGAGCCGCCGCGATCCGGAGTATGTCGGCAGATCCAAGGCCGTCGACGCTGTTGAGAAGGCGAGACTGGCCGGGGAGGACTTCATTTCCATGGCGCCCGAGCTTCGGGATGTGATCCGCGTCATCAACACGATTCCGGGCCAGGAGAATGTGAAAATCGAGGAGACCGAGATCGGTTCCATGGTCTACGCCAACAAGCCCGGCGACGGCTCCGCCCGCGAGCAGGCGGCCTCCTGCCAGCGCGTCATCGGCGGCCTGGCCAACATCACCCAGGAGTACGCCACCAAGCGCTATCGCTCCAACGTCATGAACTGGGGCATGCTTCCCTTCCATCTGAAGGGTCAGCCCGATGCCTTCGAGGTGGGTGACTACATCTATGTCCCCGGCATCCGCGCCATCATGGACGGTGATCTGAGTGACATTCAGGGCTACGTCATCAAGGACGGCGCCGCTACACCGATCAGCCTGTACATTCAGGATATGACCGAGAATGAGCGGGAGATCGTCAAGGCCGGCTGCCTGATCAACTTCAATCGCAATCGGAAAAAGTGATTTTTTAAGACACAAAAAGTGGCAATGAGGGCACACTCCTTTTCCAGTTTTCAAGGAAAACTGGGAAAAGGAACCGTCCCTCATTCCCACTTTTTATGAGTCGTCCCTCATTCCCGCATAATTATTTCTCGTAGAGGAATCTCTCAGGCAGGTCGACGTTGAAGTCCTTGGCCAGGTGGCGGAACTCGTCGGGCTGGATGGTCTGGCGCTTCTTGTCGGTCATGGAGAGGACCTTGACCAGGATCTCGGCGGACTTTTCGGCGGTGTGCATGAGTCCGAAGGTCAGGTCGAAGTCCTCGCCGGCGGCGAACATGCCGTGGTGGGCCCAGATGGCCAGATCATACTTCTCCATGAGCTTGGAGGTGGCGACGGCGATGTCGCGGCCGCCCGGCACCATCCACGGGACTACGCCGACGCCCTGCGGGAAGACGACCGGGCACTCGGTGGCCATTTCCCAGAGCTCGCGGGTGAAGACCTCGTCGGTCAGCGGAAGGACGAAGGTCAGGGCGATGATGTTGGTGCAGTGGCAGTGGTAGACGACGCGGTACTTGGGATCCAGCTTCTTCTTGACCTCCAGGTTCATGAGGTGGCTGGGAAGCTCGGATGTGGGTCTGCCGCCCTTATTGAGACCCCAGACGATGCGGAAGTTCTCGCCCTTGTCATCCAGCTCGATGATGGCGATGTTGGCTTCGGGATCCAGCGGCACGTTGCGGAAGTACTTGCCGGAGCCGGTGACCAGGAAATACTCGCTGGCCAGGGCCGGGACCTCAGTTCCGATGGGCGTCCAGTCCTTCGGGACAAAGTTCTCCTTGACGGATTCCACTTCCTCGTCCTTGATGCGGTAGGAGAGGTTGCCGCCGTTGCGCTCGTGCCAGCCCTGCTCCCAGCCGTCGCCGCATAATCTGATAAAGCCCTGTACAAATTCAGCATCCAAAACCTTCATGTTGATTCCTCCTGATGAAAATAAAAGCATGGTGGGTGTCTTTAGTTAATTGAATCCGTGACCGGCGAGCCGGCCTCCCGGAATTATGCTCACTCGACGGTAAAGATATCGAAGGACGCGGCCACGTTCTGGCGGGCATCCTTGAGGTCGCTGTAGACGCCGGCCCGGATCATCTGGGCCATGAGGTTGCCGATGGCCGTACCCTCGCCGGGGCCTGCGATGACCTTGCGGCCTGTCTTCTGCGCGGTCAGAACATTGAGGTACATGGCCTTGGAGCCGCCGCCTACGATGTTGATGGCTTCATAATGCTTGCCAGTCAGATCCTCGATCTCCTTGACGGTGGCCGCATAGGACTCCGCCAGGGACTGGTAAATGACAGCCGCCATCTGCCCGATGTTGGCCGGCTCCTGCTGGCCGGAGGCCCTCAGGTACTCACGGATGGCTTCCTGCATGTTGGCCGGGGAGAGGAAGCAGGCGTCGTTCACGTCCACTCTGGAGGGGAAGTCCTTCTCGGCTTCCGCCATGTCGCAGAGCTGGGCGAAGGAATAGACGTCGTCAAGCTCGTGGCGGACCTGCTGGATCATCCAAAGCCCCATGATGTTCTTCAGGAAACGGAAGCGGTGGTCGTAGCCGCCCTCGTTGGTGAAGTTCCTGGCCTGGGCTTCCGGCGTGCAGACCGCCTTCTTGTTCTCGACGCCCATGAGGGACCAGGTGCCGGAGCTGATGTAGAGGGTGTCGTCGCTGGTGGTCGGCAGGGCCATGATGGCGGAGCCTGTGTCATGGGTGGCCGGCAGGACGACCTCACAGTCGTAGCCGATCTCCTCGGCGATCTCCTTCGTGAAGTGCCCTACGACGGTGCCCGGCATGCTGATGGGCAGGAAAATCTTCCGCGGGTAGCCCAGGCAGTCGATGAGCTCGTAGTCCCAGTCGCCGCTCTCCGCATTCACCAGCTGGGTGGAGGTGGCGTTGGTGTACTCCTGCATCTTGACGCCGGTCAGCAGATAGTGGAAATAGTCGGGAAGCATGAGCATGGCTTCCGCCTTCTCCAGCAGGCCGGGTGTCTGCATTTTCACGGCCATGAGCTGGTAGACGGTGTTGAAGATCTGCTTCTGGATACCTGTGCGGGCGTAGAGGTCCTCCACGGAGATCAGCTTGTAGACCTCCTCGTCCATCCCTTCCGTCCTGTGGTCACGGTAGCCGAATGTGTCTCCCAGGACCTTGTCGTCCTTATCGAGCAGGACGTAGTCGACAGCCCATGTGTCAATGCCCATGCTCACGGGGACCTTGCCCAGCTCTTTTGCCTTTTTAAGTCCGTTCTTGATCTCGGCAAAGAGGCGCTCGGTGTTCCAAAGGAGCTTGCCGTCCTTGCGGTCCATACCGTTCTCGAAGCGGTAGATCTCCTCCAGGACCATTTTGCCGTCTTCCATGTGGGCCAGCATGTGCCGTCCGCTGGATGCGCCGATATCCACTGCCAGATAATATGTGCTCATGTTCTTTTCCTCCGAATGGTGTGTCCGGTATATCGACCTGATACTGTCATTATAGAAAATGAGAACATGACGGGCAAGGACTGAATTTGTCAAAAAAAGTGTCCTTATTTGCGGCGGGATGAAGGAAAGAAAGTTAAAAATATAAATGCTTCCCACAGGGCCGGCTCCCTGTGTTACAATGTTTAACAGCGAGCGGTCTGGGAGGCCGCCGGGAAGGAGAGTACGCAAATATGTTCATATCCGTCATTTTGTTCGTGGTAGGCCTGGTGCTCCTCATCAAGGGAGGAGACTGGTTCGTCGACGGCGCGACCGGGATCGCGCGCCGCTTCCATGTGCCGGAGCTGCTCATCGGCGCCACCGTCGTATCCATCGGCACGACCCTGCCGGAGGTCATGGTCTCGGCCCAGTCCGCCCTGGCCGGGCACGGGGAGATCGCCTACGGCAACGCCATCGGCTCCATCATCTGCAACACGTCCCTCATCGCCGCCCTGACGGTGGCGGTCCATCCGCCCAAGGTGGATAAGAGCACCATCCGGATCCCGGTCATTTTCTTTTTCATCGCTGCCGTCTTCTATGCCGGCATGGCCTACATCACCGGTTACTTCAGCCGGGTCAGCGGCCTCATTCTCCTGGCCCTCTTCCTGTGCTACATGACTGTCACGGTCAGGTCCATGCTGGGAAAGCAGGCGGGGACGGAGGGAGCTGAGGAGGAGGCGGAAGAGGAGCCTGTGGCGAAGAGCGTCGGGCTGCTCGTCGTGGGCGCGGTCCTCATCGCCGTCGGCGCCAATCTGCTCGTGGACAACGGCATCATCATCGCCTCCGCCCTCGGAGTGCCGGAGAGCGTCATCGCCCTGACCTTCGTGGCCCTGGGCACCTCCCTGCCTGAGCTGGTCACGGCCATCACCTCATTGATCCGCGGCCACGGGGCCCTGTCCCTGGGCAACGTCATCGGCGCCAACCTCTTTAACCTGGTCCTGGTGGCCGGCATTTCCCAGACCCTGTCGCCCTTTGCCCTGCCCTCCTCCAAGGTGGTCATGGGCATGAATTCCTCCCTCCTCATAGACATTCCGGTCATGCTCTTTGTCATGGCTTTCCTGACGGTCCCGGCCATTATCCGCGGCAAGCTGGAAAAGTGGCAGGGCATCACGCTCCTTTGCATTTATTTCGCCTTCTGCGTCGGCCAGTTCATTCTGTGACGGAGATTGCCGGAGGCCGTGATTTCTGATATAATCAAGGTTGGCAGCCGCGTCCCCACGAAGCCGGGCGCGGCGTTTATTTTCAAGTGAAGGCCGAAAAACTCCTGTAAGTAAATGTACCAGCAGAAGTGGCACATAAGGAGGAATTTGAAAGGCTTTGAAATAGCCGTGAAGGAGGCCCAGCCTGCCGCCATCATGACCTCCTACAACCGCGTCAACGCCGTCCACACGGCCAACAGCTACGACCTGTGCACGGTGGCTGCGAGGCGGGAATGGGGGTTTGAGGGCATTTTCATGACCGACTGGACCACCACCAACGGCGGCGGTTTCTCGGCGGCCAAGTGCGTGGCGGCCGGCAACGACCTGATCATGCCCGGCCGGATGAGCGATATCCGGGAGATTCTTGACGCCCTGGAGGAGACGGGAGACCAGTCCCTCCGGGAGGAGGAGCTGGATGCGTGTGCGCTGCGGATCCTCACGACCGTGCTCCGGCTGAGCGGAGCAGGAGACCAGGCTGCAAAGGAGTAAACAAATGAAATACATCTTTCAATTCGCGAGAATACTGCTGATCTGCTTCCTGGGCGAGGTCTTGGCTTATTTCCTGCCCCTGCCGGTGCCGGCCAGCGTGTACGGCCTGGTGCTCATGCTGCTGGCCCTCACGATGGGCATTTACAAGCTGGAGGACGTGAAGGAGGCGGGGGCCTTCCTCATCGGCATCATGCCGCTCCTCTTCGTGCCGGCGGCCGCCGGCGTCATGGAGCTCTGGAGTGAGCTGGCCGCCATGCTGTTGCCCTGCCTGGTGGCGGTGGTGCCGGTGACTCTTCTGGTCATGGCTGTGACAGGCCGGGTGACCCAGGCCGTCCAGCGGCGGATTTCCGGGAAATCTGAAAATGAAAACCGCGGATGAGCCCTTTAGGAGAGATTTGATATCAGAGAGTGCTCGTTGTCAGGAGGCACTTCGCGTCATAGGCTGGCTGCACACAGGGAGGCCGGGGCTTTTCGGCCTGGGAAAGCTGCCGGCATGAATGCCACCATGTGGCAGATAACGCATGGAATGACATGCTTTTGTGCCTGGGAAAACCGCTGGTACGAATGCTTCCAACATAAAAACGGGTATACCTTTTATGCCCGGAAACGAAGAAGGAATATGATATGGCACTTTTAAATTCCAGCACAGCCTGGGGCTGTGCATTGACCATCG
>CAMONF010000133.1 GCA_946620335.1 uncultured Clostridia bacterium | reverse complement strand
GGGAAAAGGAACCGTCCCTCATTCCCAGTTTCCCTATTTACCGTTTTTCTGTATTCTTCAATCAGGCCACACAAAGTGGGCGTTGCCCGCTTCCAGCCCGTCAATCAGTATATTCTGCCCGGTGCAGAAGCGGTTGGTCACGGTCATGAAATAAGCCCATTCCGCGGCCTCCCGCACAGTCATCCAACGCTTTAAAGGGGTGACCGCCATGATTTCCTCCCAGAGCTTCGGGTCCTCCATGACAGGCTTATTGAGGTCGGTGATGACGCCGCCGAAGTCCAGACTGTTGCAGGTGGCGCCGTAGGGCGCGATCCGAAGGGCAACATTTTTCGTATATGTCAGCACGCCTCCTTTGCTGGCAGCATACTCGGGGAATTCAGACCCGGTGTGGCCGCTGGCGGAACCAATCATGAGCACGGAGCGAATTCCTTCGTGGATTCCGTAGCGCTCCGTGACCGTGATGGTACCCTTCAGGTTCACGTCGATGTCATCCCCGCCCTGAATGCCTGCGTTGTTGACCAGAATATCCACCGGAGCAAGGTCCGGGTAGGTCCTTTTGTCACGAATATCAAGACAATAGTGCGTGTAATTGGGATGGTCAATGACACTTTTTTTGCGGTCGAAACCGATGACGGTGTGTTCATTTTCCAGGAAATAACGGGCGATGGCCTCTCCGATACCGCCGGAGGTGCCTGTGATTAAAACTCTCATCTCTGACCTTCCATAACATATCGTGTGATGTAGGACTCGCCGACCCGCTGCCTCTGCCAACTGTTGGAAATCCGGTAGCCGATGGGCGAGAAGACCACCTCGCAGAGGAGCTCGGCGATCGCGCCGGTGATGGCACAGGTGATGCACTGGGTCAGGGACCAGCCGAAGAAGCGGTGGCTGACCAGCAGGGCGAAGACCAGGATGTCCACGAACTGCCCGATGGCCGTGGACACGTAGGTCCGGGCGGCGTAGGTGCCGAAGCTGGCTTCCCGCTTTTTCCGCAGGGTCACGCCGATGTACCAGTTGGTGAAGTTGTTGACGACTGATGAGACGAAAAATGCGATGGAGCTGCCCAGAAGGACGTAGGAAGTCCCGCCGAAGGTGTGATTGAGGGCTGCGTTGATGACGTCCTCAGACCCTTCCACAAATGACTCGCCCCAGACGCCCGGGATGCGGCTGCCCGCATAGAGGATCAGGCAGAAGAAGAGGTTGACGGCGATACCGCCGACGGTCAGTATGGTGGCTGCCCGCGGGCCGTAATGCCTCGTCACGATATCCAGGATCAGGAAAACGAGCCAGGACACAATAAAACCACAATCGAGCGCCAGCCAGGAAAAGGGCACGTTCATGCTCTTGTTCGCCAGCAGGTTCATGATGATTGTGGCCGCGATGAAAATGGAGACCGTCAGCGAGGGCAGGGAGCGGAACAGCTCCGTCGACTCCTCGATGAAGTCCCTGAGTTTGGAAGTATTCATTTGTTTTTTCTCCTTGGTTTTATTATTTTACGAGAAGGATTTAGAGGCCGAACTTCTCGGGCGGCGGTCCCCACAGCTTCCGCCAAAAAACCGCCACCGAATACTATAAATGCTGAACGGGGAAAATGCAAGCATTCTTTTCGTCGAACCGGGGACGTTCCCCGGTACGTTGCCTCCGTACCAGGGAACGTCCCCAGTTCAATTTCTTAGTCCAGATCCTCCCCATTGGAGGCAATCACCTTCTTATACCAGAAGAAGGAATCCTTCCGTCTCCGGGCCAGACTTCCCGTCCCATCGTCGTACTTCTCCACGTAAATCATGCCGTATCTCTTGGCCATCTCGCCCGTGGAGGCGGACACGAGATCGATGCAGCCCCAGGGCGTGTAGCCCATGAGGTCCACGCCGTCCTCCACAGCCTCCCGCATCTCGCGAATGTGCTGCCGAAGATAGTCGATCCGGTAAGAGTCATGAACACTGCCGTCCTCCTCCAGCACGTCCCTGGCGCCAAGACCGTTCTCCACGACCATGAGCGGAATGCCGTAGCGGCCGTAGAGCTCGTTCAGGGTCCAGCGAAGACCCTTGGGATCGATCTGCCAGCCCCAGTCGGAGGCCTTGAGATAAGGGTTGGCCACGCCGCCCAGGAGGTTGCCGCCGATCCTGTTTTCATTTTCGGCGGAGGTCACGCAGACGGACATATAGTAACTGAAGGAAATGAAGTCAACGGTGCCTGCCCGAAGGTCCGCCTCATCCCCCTCCTCCGTCCGGATTTCGATTCCCTGCTCCCGCAGATAGCGGCCGGCAAAGTAGGGGTAGGCTCCCCGGACCTGGACGTCCGTGGTGTAATAATTGGATATGTTCATGGCCTGCTGGGCCTTCAGCATATCATCGGGATCCGGGGTCAGCGGGTAGGTCGTGGCCATGAGCGTCATGCAGCCCACCTTGAAGGCCGGATAATGCTCATGGGCATATCTGACCACCCGGGCGGAGGCCACCAGCATGTGGTGGAGCGCCTGGAAGCGGGCCCTGGGATCGTCCGGCAGGGTGAAGACCGAACCGGAGCAGCCCTTCACCGTGCCTGTGTTCATCACCGAACCCATGGGCATGGTGCCTGAATTGATTTCATTGAAGGTCAGCCAGTACCGGACCTTGTCCTTGTAGCGCTCAAAGATGGTATGGCAGTAGCGCTCAAAAAGCCCGATGACCTCCCGGCCCTCCCAGCCGTTATACTTCTCCACCAGGGCGAAGGGCATCTCATAATGGGAAATGGTGACCAGAGGCTCGATGCCATAGGCCTTCAGGCAGTCGAAGACCTTGTCGTAGAAGGCAAGTCCCGCCTCGTTGGGCTCCGTCTCCATGCCGGTGGGGTAGATCCGGGTCCAGGCGATGGACATGCGGAAGCATTTGAAGCCCATTTCGGCCATGAGGGCGATATCGCCTTCGTAGCGATGATAGAAGTCGATGGCTTCATGGGAGGGATACAAGGTGCCCTCCTCGATGAAAGCCGTCAGCCGCTTGGGGCTGTTAAGGCTGCCGTTCGTGCACATGTCGGGGACTGAAGGACCCTTGCCGTCCACATTCCAGGCGCCTTCCATCTGGTTGGCGGCTGTGGCGCCGCCCCATAAAAAGTCATTTCTGAATGTCATAGTTAAAGACCTTTCCTTTCTTGTCCGTCCTTACAGCGCAGGCTCTCTGACAGCATCGGTCCCGGCAAAGCGCTTCCGGCATATCCCTAGTTCTGTCCGAGCGGCAGCCGGCCATTTTCACCTGCCGGCTGGCTCCCGTCAGCTATCCCTTGTTCTGTCCGGGCAGCACCCGGCTTCTTTTCCGCCTGCCGGCCGCCCCCGTCACATTTCCATCTCCCCGACGTCAGACATCGTCGAAGGTCAAAAGTTCGATTCCCTCTTCCGCAACATATCCTCTGAGTTCTTCACTCACGGCCATCTCCACCTCCAGCGGCCTGGGGCCAAGAAGGGAGGAAACCCGCATGATGTAGGCGTCCAGGTATCCGGGATGGCAGACGAAGACGTCCGCCTCGCCGGGTCCCTCGTGGAAGACCATGTTCCGGACGCTCCGCATGGGATCGTAATCTGGAAGCATGCTCTCCATATGCATATAGAGCTGTGCGTTTCCAAATGGTGTGGGACCATCCATCCGAAAAGCCAGATACCTTAAGCCGTGTCTTTCCGCTACGATCTGAAGTCCCTTGTAGAAGTTGGCGCTCGCCACCGCATGCCCTTCGAAATAAGCGGGCTCCCGACCGGTCAATTCCCTGAATCGTTCATACTGGGCCTCAATCTCGAGGACCACCTCCTCAAGGACCACAAAATCTTCCTTCGCGCTCCGGTATTCCCGGGAGGACTTGAATTCACCGTTCTCCTGCGTAATGCTGGGTATGAGGCCCGGGTCTGTCAGGGGCCGGCCGACACATATGTTGGTATGCTGGCCCAGGCACACCGGCAGGTCCCTGAGGAGCTGTACGCCGTGGGCTGCCGCCGGCATGTTGGGCATCAGCCCCACGCTGCGGATCAGCCCTTCCCGCACACTCTTTTCTATACCATAATTGATGCCCTCTGAAAAGCCCAGATCGTCAGCCCTGAGTATCAATCTTTTCATTTTTCATATCTCCCGGTCATCAGAAAGTGATGACCGTAGTTCTGCCGGCCTGCGCTTCGACGTCCGCTGCATAAACGGTATCCGGGTAGTCCTCGCTGTTGGTCACCAGGACCACGCAGACGTCATCCAGCCCCTTATCCTTCAGCAGCTTCCTGTCAAAACGGATCAGCCTGTCGCCGCGTTTTACTTTCTGACCTTCCTTGACGAAAAGTTCGAAGCCCTGGCCGTTCAGGCCGACTGTATCCACGCCCTCGTGGATGAGCAGCTCGACGCCGTTGGCCAGTGTAAGCCCCACCGCGTGTTTGGACTCTTCCATGACAGTGGATACCACCGCGTCGCAGGGAGCCACGATCACATTGTCTGAGGGGATGATGCCGATGCCTTCGCCCATCATGCCGGAGGCAAAGCTCTGGTCGCTGATCTGGGCGGCGGGAATGACCTTGCCGGAAATGCAGGCAGTGAGTTCATTTTCCGCTGCGGAAACTGCCTCGTCAGTGTCGGTTTTGCCAGTCACTACGGGGTCGTTCTTGTCGAACCCGAAGAAATAGGTGAAGGCAGCGGAGGCGGCCAGAGAGATGATGCAGCCGATGGTGCCGTTCACAAAGTTGGCCGTCGTGGAGCCGGAGAAGCTCAGGATCATGAGGAAGTTGGTGGCGCCGAGACCATACATGTAAGCATGGGTGAGACCGACGTAGAGTCCGCCGAGAGCGCCGCCTGCCATGAGGGCCAGGAGAGGCTTCTTATATTTGAGACCCACACCGTAGAGAGCGGGTTCGGTAACGCCGCCGACGATACCGGAGATGAAGTAACCGAGGCTGAGAGACTTCTCCTCCTTGTCCTTGATCCTCAGGAAGGCGCCGAGGCCCAGGCCGAAGGTGGCTGCCGTCGCGCAGAGGGCGGCCGGCCAGATGACAGTCTCATAGCCGTTGGTCATGTAGACGTTGAGAACCGTGACGACCATGACGACGTGCATGCCGGACATGACCAGGAACTCCCAGAGGGCTGCGATGACCGCCACAGCGATAAAGCCGCCGACATTACCGAAGGCCACGAGGCCGGAGGAGACGTACTGACCAATGAAGGCACCCGCCGGAGCCAGAGCGCAGAGAGAAATCGGCAGCATGACCAGGATGGTCAGGAAGGGCACGAAGATCGTGGACAGAGCGTCAGGAATATATTTTTTGAAGAACTTCTCCACATAGCTCATGGCCCAGACCGACAGGATGATCGGGATGACCGACTGGGAGTAATCGTTCAGCATAGCCGGAATACCGAAAACTGTGAACCTCGTCACTTCTGGATTGGCTGCCATGGCCATGAAGTCCGGTGCCAGCAGGATACCGCCCATGAACATGCCCAGGATAGGAGAAGCCCCGATCTTGTTGGCTGCCGTATAGCCGATGAAGATGGGCAGGAAATAAAAACCGGCGTCATAGACAAAGTCAAAGAGCTTGTAGACATCGCTCTCCGCACTGAAAAGCCCCAGAAGATCCGGACCCAGAATGGAGAGGATCGTCTTGAACATAGCCGCGCCGATCAGGATTGGAATAAGAGGCGTCAGGGACCCGGCCATGTAGTTAAGGATGTTCATGCCGACCTGCTTTGGTGTCAGCTTCTCCTTCGGCTGATCCAGGTTCTCGTTGACCGGGGCCGACGCCGCGAAGCCGCCGATGTCCAGGACTTCCTTGTAGACCTTGGGCACGTTCTGTCCAATGACCACCTGGTACTGGCCGCCAGAACGGACCACACCCAGAACACCGCCAATTTTTTTCATTTCCTCATCGTTGGGAATGCTCTCGTCCTTAAGGTTGAATCTCAGTCTTGTCATGCAGTGCGTCACAGCGGAGACGTTGCCGGGGCCGCCGACGGCGGCCAGCACATTTTCAGCAATTTTCCTGTTATCAGCCATCTTATCCTCCTCAGGTTCCTTGGAATGCCCTGCCGGGCTTGTCTTCTTGTTGTATCCATGATATCCTGAAAACGCAGAGATTGTTATGACCCGGTTCCACTTATTTACCAACAATTTTTTACTTTTTAGGAGAAGATATGCTGCGCTGCGAACTACTGTCCCATCTCTACGATCTGGCCACCGCGGAGGAGGAACGTTTTCTGACCGGGCAGACAGTGCCCAGCCGTTTCTACGAGGAGCTGGACCGTCTCGGTATGCGGGATGAAAGGGGAGTCTATCACCTTCCCAGCACCTTTTTTCAGCTTCCTGCCGGCCGCCCGGACGGGACGATCTGGGGAAAGCTCGAGAGGAGCCGCCATCAATCGCTCCTCCTCCTCAAAAAAGCCTCCCGTTTTTACCAGGAGCCGCCGGCCTACGCGGATTTCATTTCCATCCGCTACGTATACTCAGGACAAACGCACATCCGGACTTTTGAGACGGATTTTTACCTCCGCGCCAACGACCTGTGTCTCCTGAGCAACGGATTTGTCTTCTCCCAGTTTCTCCACAACCGGGAGGACCTGGTCTTCACGATTATGTTCGAGAAGGAGTATCTGCTGAAAAGCGTGCTGGACGATGTCTCCGGCGGCCTCATCGCCCGCTTCATCACCAACTACATATGCGGAAATAAGAACCCTCAGAATTACATCATCTTTCACGGCGGTGACAATGACCGGATCCGTCATCTCATGGAGGACATGCTCTGCGAGTATATTGACCCTTCGCCTTATGGAGGAGAAATGATTGAATCCTACATTAAGCTCCTCCTCTTTGAAATGTTGGGCTGCGGCTACGAATTCCTGCAGACTCCGGAGAGCCGTCACAGCTACCAGCTGGCCGCAATTCTCTCCCGCATCGCCACAGACTACCGCACCCTGACCCTGGAGGAACTGGCCGACTCTCTTGGCTACAACCGGTCCTACCTGAGCCGGATGATCAAGGAGGGGACCGGCATGAACTTTAAGGACCTCATCCTGGAAAAAAGAATGGAGCACGCCGCCGTCCTGCTAAAGAACAGCAGCCTGCCCATCCATGAAATCATACCCAGGTGCGGTCTCGCCAATGAGTCCTATTTTTACATCAAGTTCCGGGAATTCTACGGCTGCTCGCCGAAGGAATTTAAGTCCCGGCAGGGATGAGAGCCGCAGTCAACCTTCGTCACCTTAAGATTCCAGAAAAACACCTCAGTCAGCCTTCGTCACCTTAAGATTTCTGAAGGTGCCTTAGCCAGCCTTCGTCACCTAAAGATCTCTGAAAAACGCCTCAGTCAGCCTTCGTCACCTTAAGATCCCTGAAATACGCCTCCGTACCGATATCGACGAAAAGACCGATCCCGCCGCGGGCGTCCGCCCCACGAATCAGCCTGTCCACGACAAGGGCAGGCTTTTCCATGTCATTCACGTAAAATACAGCCCGCTCCCCTTCGATCACGGCCTTCAGGCTAATCCACTCATCAAGGGCGATATCTGCCTTCGAGTCATACTTTGTAATGCCATGCGAGCGGAAATACTCAAAGGTATAGGTCGGATAGGAAAAATACTGGGTCCCGTGGGACTGGCGGACCGGGTCTTTTGTGACCCGGATCCCGTTGGTCGGGCGCACATAGTAGGATTCGAAGGCCGTATCGTCCTCGTTGATCCGAAAAGCGATGCCGATGAAGCCTCTGGCCAGGACCGGCGCGTCCGGGAGAAGCCTGGCGAGCATAGTGACCTCGATGGTTCCATTGTGGAAGTCAATGCCGGCCACCTTCGCGTAGGTATTCTCGTCGTATTCGTTCAGCTTGTCCTCATGCTTGGTGACCCTGAGGCAGGGCTTTCCGTCCAGCTCCGTCACGGAGGTGTGGACGAAGGATTCCTTTATCTGCGTTCTCTTCCAGTCAAAAATCTTTGTCATTTTCTCCCCTTTCTCCCCTATATAGTGACGAGCCGCTGCCCGGCTTCCATTGCCTTTAACTGATTGGCACCCTCAGCGAAGGATTTTCGTATCCCCAGCCGCGGGTGCCGCTTTGCTGCTTCTATCTTACCTTAAAAAATCCCTGTCCGCAACGGGTGTTCCCTGTATTGCGCAGGGCGGGGGCATTTGTTACAATGAAAACAGCTGTTTTACAGCACTTTAAAAGGCCAGTCCTGACTAGACCGGCAAGTCTCCGTTATCAATCTTAAATGCAGGAGGATTTCACCATGAAGATCGCCATGGCCAACGACCATGCGGGCACCCGCATGAAAAATGAAATCAAAAAGCAGCTTGAAGCAATGGGACATGAAGTCGTAGACTTCGGCACCTACGACGAGAATGCCGCCGACCTCCCGGACTACGTCTACCCCGCCGCCCTGGCGGTCGCCAAAGGCGAGTGCGACCGGGGCATCTTCGTCGACGGCGTAGGCTACGGCAGCGCCATGATCGCCAACAAAATCAACGGCATCTACGCCGCAGTCTGCCAGGACCCCCTGTGCGCCGCCCTCTCCCGCCAGCACAACGACACCAACGTCCTCTGCCTGGGCGCCAAGATCATCGGCACCCTGATCTCCACCGAGATCGTCAAAACCTGGATGACCACCGACGCCTTCACCGCCGACAAGTACGTCCGCCGGGTGAACAAAGTTAAGGATATCAACGACCGCCACTGTGTGCCGGTCAAAGATTGACCCGCAGGATTCTGTGGTTCTGATTTGCAAAATGAAAAAAACACCGCTGGTTCGTGTGGACCGGCGGTGTTTTTATATGGAGTTCAGCCGGCAGCCATGCCCACGGAGACAGAAATCACGATCTGGAAGAACTTCATGACGATGCCGACCACCGCCATGGGGATCTGGGCATACTGCTCCTGTCCTCATTATATTGGGACTTTCTTCTTATGGATTTGTACTGCCTGTCAGCTTTCTTCTCATCTCCCGCTTCACCATCACAAGGCTCACCGCAACAGCAGCTGTCTCGGAAATCCAGAAGGCATACCAGACACCGGAGATGCCGAACATCTTCAGCAGCAAAATAATCCCCGGAACCAGAAGGACCAGCTGCCGGATCGCGCCGCCTATCATGTTCACCAACCCATTGCCCAGTCCCGATGCAAAATAGCCGCAGAGAATGGTCACGGTCGAGCAGAGAAAGGTCGCCGATACGATCCGCAGGGCGGGAACGCCGATGGCAAGCATCCCCTCTCCAGCCGCGAACAGGCCGAGGAGCTGTTTCGGGAAAAGCATGAATACGGCTGTGCCGCAGAGGGCGAACACGACGCCCGTGGGAATGAGGACCTTCCAGGCCTTACGGATGCGGTCTTCATTTCCCGCGCCATAATTGTAGCCGACCACTGGTATAGCCGCCTGCCCCAGACCGTTCATGGGCATCATGAGAAAGTTCTGCAGCTTGTAGTAGATGCCGAAAAAGGCCACCGCCGTGGAGGACACGCCCATCAGGATGGCGTTGACCGAGAACGTCATGACGCTGCCGATCGCCTGCATGACGATGGTCGGCAGCCCCACCTGGTAGATGGCCAGAACATCCGACCATACGAATCGATACCCCTTGATCCGGACGTGGATCAGCGGATTCCTCACTCTGTTGAAAATGAGAGCCGCTGCTGCCCCCGCCATCTGCCCGATGACCGTCGCGATGGCCGCGCCCCGGATACCCATAGCCGGGCAACCCAAAAGTCCGAAAATCATGATCGGGTCGAGGATAATGTTGATCACAGCACCTATAATCAGGGAGATCATGGACAGCACCGTATCCCCGACCGCCTGAAGGAGGCGCTGGCCGTAGGTCTGAATAAAAATCCCCCAGCAAAAGACCAGGTTGACGGACATGTAGCTGGCGCACAATTCCTGCAGCTCGGGATCCGTCGTCATGGCATGCGCAAGACTATCCGAGAAAAAGATACCGACAAGAGAAAAGACCGCTGACGTCGCCACCATAAGGATAAGTCCGGTGGTAGCAGCCCGGCAGGCCTCATCCACCCTCTTCTGGCCGATTTTTCTGGATAAAAGCGCATTCAACCCCACCGCCGTGCCCACGCCGATGGCAATCATGAGGAACTGGACCGCATAGACCAGGGAAGTAGCCGCCAGCGCCTTCTCCGAAAGCCTGGCCACGAACATGCTGTCCACAATGTTGTACAGAGACTGGATGAGAAGCGAAAGCATGAGCGGCACAGCCATGGTATAGAGCAGCTTTCGCATCGGCATGACAGCCATCTTGTTCTGTTTATCCATCTGACTCCCTCCTTGAAAAAAAAACGTGTGCTCCCGAGCTGGATTTACGCCGTCTCGGGCAACACACTGTCATTCGCTACACAATATTCGATCGGACCGCCGCTTTGGCGTCCGGTGCTTATACTACCACCCTGAAACCAATAAAGTCAAGCTGTTTTTGCCCGACCTGCCGCAGCTGTTTTTTGCCCGACCTGCCGCAGCTTTCCGGATACAGGAAGAACGGGCCGTCACTGTCCTTTTCCATTGCTCGCGGCTATAGGCTGATTCGGCCAAGGTGTGCTTTCATCAAGACCCAGTCATCCAGCAACCTCTCTTCTGTAGCATCCATGCCCTGATGCATTCACTTGAATGACCTCTCAAACCCGGTCTCGTCATCCCCAAAGCACTCCACATACCTGGCCCTCTTCGAAGGCACAATTCCCTCCGCTATAAGGTGCGGCACTGCTCCAAAACTATTCACCCTGAAGTAAGCCTTCCCTGGTCGCCTCTCCTCCGTATACACGCTGATGATCGACGTCGGCGCAGTAGAAAACCCGTGCCAAAGCACCATAGGCGACACGTTCAGCAGCCTCGAAAGGATCACATAGCTCACGCCCAGATGGCAAAACAGAGCCACCGTCTCATGATTCGGCCTCACGCTCTCGTAAATGAGCCCCTTCCGCCTGTACCCATGCTCCTCCAAAAGCTCATCAATCCCGTCCCGGACCCACTCGTACTCCTCCCGGACCTTCCCATCCTTCATGACCGGCACATCGCACCACCGGTCCTTATCAAAAAAGAGCGGCTCCGCTGTCCAGTCCTCCGGCAGCCAGTCCCAGACAATATGCTTCCTGTCCCTTGCATCCGGCCGGTCAATCAGCGGACTGAATTCCCGAAGCCATGGCTTCATTTCCGGAACCAGCCCCTTATAGGCCAGCCCCAGCTCCGCCGTCAGCGCAGCCCTTCCCAGCGGCGACACATACGCCTTATCAATCTCAACACCCTTCAAATACCTCCCCAGCGCCTCCGCCTCTCTGCGTCCCCGCTCGGTCAGCGAGTCATTCACATAATCCGGATCTCCATGCCTTATAATCAGCAGTCTCATACCTTTCTCCCTCTCCATACTTAATAAAAGAAGTGTAACACAAAAAAGCCTCCGGCTTCAATGCCGAGGGCTTCTTTAGTGGATACTGTCCAACATTCCCAGAAAGCGTGGGCCAGTGGGCAAGGTGACGGCTGCTTTGGCATGGGGCTGGCACCCAGATTTCTCCTCTCTGAGGGCGTCCGAGGACGGCCGGTACTTGAAACCTGCCCAAAGGGCAGGTTTCTTAAGTGGGGCGAGGGCGAGTTCCAGCGGAACCGCCCCGTCCCACGGGTACCGCTGCCAGTCCGAGCGAGCGGGAGCGTCCCGAAGAGAGGAGATATCTGGGGGCCAGTCCCTGCCAGAGCAACCGCCTCCCTTGCCCGCCCCGGGGGATGGGCTCACCTCACCGGGTCCTTGCCCTTCGCCTGACGGAGGCGGTTGTACTCCTCGAGGAGCTTGGCGTCGGCCTTGAGGGGTGTAGTCTCCGGGTTGCCCTGGTCCTGACGGATGGCACGGTGGTCCAGGTCGGAGTACTTCTCGACGCTGACGGTGACCAACAGGAGGAAAATGACAGCATAGCAGATGGTCTCGC